>JARYMR010000149.1 GCA_029907045.1 Candidatus Bathyarchaeota archaeon | reverse complement strand
AAGTTCAAACCTTCACATGCCTAAGAAATTGGCTTCTCCCAAGCCTCATGGAGTTTTTAAGCAACAATCTTCATGTTGAGTATCCACAGAAAATTTTCGAGTTGGGCATGGTTACGCTTTTAGACGAGAAGAGGGAAACAAAAACAAGGGATGAAGAAAAACTTGCAGGGGTTATTTCTCACGCAAATGCTAGTTTCAGCGAAATAAAATCTGCTTTGGATGCGTTCCTCATGAATTTTGGTTTTGAATGGCAAATAAAAGAGACCAAGCATCCAAGCTTCATTCAAGGACGAGTTGGCGCAATAATAGTGAATGGCAAAAATGTTGGTGTCTTAGGCGAAATTCACCCAAAAGTTTTAGAAGCATGGAAACTCGAAAACCCAGTGGCAGCCTTCGAAATAAACATGGAAACAATAATTCAAAGAAAAACCCTAGAGGGGGAGGGGTAGGGAAAATAAAACTGAAAAACAGTCCAAATTCTTTGTAAACAGCAACATTTAACTTACCGAAAAATAAAACTATGATTTGGCAATGACCTTCTTGAGCCCTATAATCCCACCGGCAAATTCATGCAGACGGACCCAACAGAGGCGAAAAGCCCTTGAAGGCGGGTTTACCCAAGCATGAGACACGGTGGGCGCGGGCGCATAAATCC
>JARYMR010000148.1 GCA_029907045.1 Candidatus Bathyarchaeota archaeon | reverse complement strand
AAAGTTTTGTGCCGTTTTCACGGCGTGAGCAAGCCCTAATGGTTCTTGAGGTAAATAGGTTACATTAATGTTCCATGTCCTGCCATCTTTAACGTAGTTTTTAACCTCTTCTCCTGTTTCTGGAGCAACTATTACACCTACGTCTTTGATGCTTGTTTGGGCTACATGGTCTAAGACATAGCCCAAAATTGGCTTGTTAGCAACTGGAATAAGCTGTTTTGCAGTTGTGAAGGTTAAGGGTCTAAGCCTAGTACCCCTACCACCACTCAACACAAGAGCCTTCATACCATCACGCTTGTTTATAGATGTATATATTTCCTTGTTATAAGCTCTTGTAACGTAAAATTGTTTCGTATATTTCTAGCTCTGGTTTTTCCTTTGAGGCACCGTTTTGCTATTGTGCCTGCTTTTAAGACTGCCTTGCCAAGCGCCATCTCAACGCCTTGGCGCTGTCCTATCCTTCTGGAGCGACTTTTCCAAGTTTTTCATCAAGCAAAACGGCTTCTTCAATGTTACGACTATTTTCCATATGCACTACTGGTCGAAATTATAAAGCTGAAATTTATGGTTATAAAAAAGGTGTGTTAAAGATGGCCGAGTTTCTTAACCAATTTATTCACAAACACGAGTTGCTAGCTCCTTAGCTATTGCTTATTATACTACACTACTTGTTTTATGATTCTATATTTTCGTAGTCCAAGTAGAATTTTTCTTTTAAGCGATAATGAGGGAGCATCAAATGTTCTTTTCCCTATGGCTATGGAGTAAAGGGCTATGTTATCAAGATTTTTTGCCACATAGTTATTGGGCTTGCGAGCCTTAAGGAATAACCCTGGATCTAAGAAGTCTTTTTGAAGAGATAGTATTATGAAATCAGAAAAAATTTTCTCTATATCTTCTATTTCATATCTCCAGTAATCATGGGGATAGCCATGGTATTGGCAACCGTAGGAGCGGGTTGAAATAAAAATGAGTCCATTAGACTTTAAAACGTCTTTCATGTTGTTAATAACTAAACGCCAGTCTTTCAATGTTCTAAAAGTTCGGTTGAAATAACAACATCGAATGAGGATTCGCCAAAATGTTCCACTAACCGCTCAGCTGGTAAAATAACATCCACATACATACCTTTCTCAATATCTATCCCGATGTATTCTTTTGGAGAACAAAACTTTTCTACCAGTGGTCTAACACTACCATTAACGCATTTACTTCCAACTTCCAGGATTCTTTTTCCTTTAAATTGTTCCGTGTTATTAGCAACTTCTTCAATAAACCACTCAATTATTGCCATATCGCACACATCAAACACCTTGAAAGTTAATATTCAGGCTATTGAATAGCTTCTTCTTTTCATCTTCCATTCTGCTCTATCTCAGCTAATTGTTCTTCCATTTTTAGTTCCACAGCCTTCTCACCAACTTAATTTTATTATCTTAACTACAAGGTCTTGAGGTCGAAACCATAAATAAAAGTTATGAGTTGTTTCAATCGTGCGCGCGCGCGCGCTTTGCGTGAGAGCTGAACCTGTGCGGGCA
>JARYMR010000147.1 GCA_029907045.1 Candidatus Bathyarchaeota archaeon | reverse complement strand
TGGGCCGGTAGTCTAGCTCGGTTAGGACATCCGCTTGACGTGCGGAAGGTCACCGGTTCAAATCCGGTCCGGCCCACTTAAATTTTTAAGTGAATCCTTAAATATTGGAACATTCTTTCCTTCTATTGATGGATATGAAGGCTAAGTATGCGCATTTGCTCGAGGATGCAGATGTTAGGCGCTGGTTTGACAATTTGGCCGCCAAATCCATTGTGACAGCGACGGTCTACCTCAGAACTCTTGGTTTTTACTGTGAACTTAATAGGACGGATCCTAAGGCTATTCTTAAGGTTGCTGGGACGAAGGCTTTCAGGGATGACTTTACAGACTTCATTAGAAGGATGGAGCGGGAAGGGAAGGCTGGCTCCTATCTATCAAGGTTTAAGAAGGTGCTGAACAGCTGGCTCGCCTATAACGGCGTAAACGTTAAGCTTAAGGTTAATATCCGAGGAGAGTCTGACACGCCAAGAATAGCCGATGAAAGGGTTCCAAGCAAGGAGGAACTCGACAGGATCTTAAGGATGGCCACGCCCAGAGGGAGAGTTTCAATTGCACTTATGGCCTTCAGCGGACTTAGGCCTGAAAGCCTCGGAAACTATGATGGAAGCGACGGCCTAAGGCTTGGAGACTTTGTTGAGGCTGAAATCCGCCCAGACGGCATAGAATTCGCTAAAGTGCCTTCAATGCTTGTTGTGCGCAAAAGCCTAAGCAAGGCAAGACACCAATACTTCACCTTTGTCCCTCAGCAAACAATAACCTACATTGAGGAATATTTAGAAGAGAGGGTAAACCAGGGCGAAAGACTGAGTAAAGACTCGCCGTTGCTGGGCTTTGATCCCAGAGGCGTTAAGAAGAATAAGTTCTTGAGGACAACGCTCATTACAAGAGACGTCAAAGAGGCTATTCTGAGGGCTGGATTCAGCTGGAGGCCTTATGTTTTAAGGGCTTACTGTGATACGAACATGATTATAGCCGAGTCTAAGGGGAAAATAAGCCATCCATACTTGCAGTTTATTATGGGTCATAAGGGCGATATTGAAGCTAGATACAGCACGAATAAGGGCGTATTGCCGCCGGACATGATTGAGGACATGCGGAAAGCCTACAAGGAATGCGAGCCCTTCCTTAGCACGGCTACACAACCCCTAGAGCAGTCAAGCATAATTAAAGAAGCCAAAATAGAGGCCTTGAAAAGCATGGCCAAAAGCCTCCTAGGAATAGACCTAGTCGACGTTAAAATCGCAAAAGAAAAACAGCTTGGAAGAGAACTAAACAAAGACGAAGAACTCGAACTCTTCGAAAAAGAACTTAAAAAACTAAGAGAAGGAAGCCACAACCCACAAAGGATAGTACACGAAAAAGAACTTGAAAAATACCTCGCAGAAGGATGGCAATTCGTAAGCGTACTACCCTCACAAAAAATCCTAATCAAAAAACACTAACAAACCACTCTGCCACTTTTCTCTTAACAGCGACTAACAGAATATTTTGAAAGTGTCCGGATTGTGGTTTGCTATTTTGGTGTTTTATTTTTCTTGTTTGTTTTGTGTTTTATTGTCGTGTAGG
>JARYMR010000146.1 GCA_029907045.1 Candidatus Bathyarchaeota archaeon | reverse complement strand
AAAACGCTTCCAAAACCAACCAGTAAAAGAGGGTTTACATGAGTTTTTGGATTTTGACAAAATAATAATGACTGATTCTGGTGCATATCAAATCCTCATTTACGGCGACATAGAAATAACCCCAACAGAAATTGTGCATTATCAAGAAAGCATAAACACAGATATAGCCACAATTTTGGACTGGCCAACAGGATGGAAGGTTTCGAGGACGCATGCGGAACAAACGGTTAATGAAACTTTAAAGAGGGCGAGGGAACTTTTCAAAATTAAAGGGCGTGATGACATTCTTTGGGTTGGTCCAGTTCAAGGCGGCAATTTCCTAGACCTTATAGCTAAGTCAGCCGTTGAAATGGGAAAATTGCCCTTTCAAATATACGCCTTAGGAAGCCCAACAGTAGTTATGGAGTCTTACCATTTTGATGTTTTAGTGGATATGATATTGACTTCTAAGGCTAATCTGCCAATTGAAAAGCCCCTCCACCTTTTCGGCGCTGGACATCCGCTAATTTTCGCTTTGGCTGTGGCTCTCGGATGCGACCTTTTCGACTCTGCAGCCTATGCCTTATACGCCAGAGAAAACCGTTACATGACCGAGTCTGGCACGGTTAGGCTTAGCGAGCTGGAATATTTTCCATGCACATGCCCAAAATGTTCCAAAACTTCGCCAAAAGAAATAATGGAAATGTCACAGAAGGAAAGGCAAGTTTTTCTTGCGGAACATAATCTATACGTTTGCCTTGCAGAGTTGAAACGCATAAAACAAGCCATAAAAGACGGCAGATTATGGGAACATATGGAATTAAGGGCGCATGGGCATCCATCACTGCTTCAAGCTCTTAAAAGGCTGAAGAAATATGGGAATTTCATTGAAAAACACAGTCCATCAATTAAGAAAAGTGGACTCTTCTTTTTCAATTCTGTTGGGCTTATGCGCCCAGAAATTGTTCGGCACAAACAAAGAATGCTTGAAAGATATTCTCCACCAGAGAAATCAGAAATCCTTTTCCTTTTTCCTCAAACCAGAACAAAACCGTTCCACAAATCCCAAGAATTTAAAGAATTTGAAAAATTGTTAAAGCGTATGCCAAAAGAACGTTTGAATCGGGTTCATGTGTGTTTTTATGCCGCTCCCTTTGGTGTTATTCCCATGGAGTTGGATGAGGTTTATCCCCTTTCTCAGCATGAGGTTGCTCTCCCCCTTGACAAGGAGACCTTGGATTATGTGGCAAATCAAGTGGCTGAATACATCACCAATGTGAATTATAGTATGGTTTTTCTGCTTAACGACCAAGAAAATTGGAATAAGACAATTCTCAAAAGTTGTAAGAGGGCATGTTCAAAAAAGAAGATTGCTTTTAGACATTTTGACGTTAAAAAGAAGTGGGAAGAAGAAGTTTTAGCAGAATTAGAGAAAATTTTAGGGAGTAAAAGTGAAAGGCATGATTAATGTGGATTTGCATGTGCATACAACATATTCCTTTGACTCCTCAATCCATCCCAAAACCATTGTTAAACAACTTTATGCACACCCATTCATAAAAGCTGTGGCAATCACCGACCATAATCGAGTTGAAGGCTACCATAAAGTTAAGCAATTGGCTTCTGCTTATCCAGACATTCTAATAATTCCAGGGGTTGAAATAACCACATTTGAAGGTGACCTAATACTTTTGGGAGTTGAAGAATTGCCTCCTCAACCATGGAGTGTTGAGAATGTGATAGACTTTGCACGGGAAAGACAAAGCCTAGTCAT
>JARYMR010000145.1 GCA_029907045.1 Candidatus Bathyarchaeota archaeon | reverse complement strand
CTTTTCAAGGCTTTTCCGCATTCTTGTTATGGTTGGTTGGGAAGCCTTTACGGCTTTTGCGATTTCTCTGTCGCTTCTTTTAGAGTTTATCATTAATTCGTAAATGAGGTCTATCATTTTCTGTTTTGTCATGCTAATAAAATCACCATTTTAGGCTACTTCTTTTCCTTCCTCTTTAGCATGTTCTCCAAAATTGGACGCAGCTTCTCATTTTCTGCCTTAATTTTCTCCTTGCCTAAAGCGTGCATCTGCTCAGTCATTTCCCTAACAAGTTCTGCAAATTTTACGCCTTCTGCAGCGGAAACATATTCCACTCTAAATCTTTCTGGACTTAACCCAAGCTTATGAAGCATGGGCGCCAAAGCATCCATCCTTGCCTTCATTTTCCAGTTTCCACTAATATAATGGCAGTCGTAGGGTAAGTGGCATGCAGCAACAAGAACCATTCCAGCGCCAAGTCTTAAGGCTTCAAGGACAAAGTCTCTGTCAACCCTACCAGAACACATTACGCGTATAGGGCGTATTGTTGGCGGATATTCAAATCTGCTTGTGCCAGCTAAATCCGCTCCCGCATAACTGCACCAGTTGCATAGGAAAGCCAAAATTTTGTCTTCAGGATTTGTTTCTAAGGCGGCTCTAATTTGGGCGAAAATTTGAGCATCTGTAAAGTGCATTTGTGTTATGGCGTCTGCAGGGCATTCAGCAACGCATGTTCCACATCCATGACACATAGCAGTTATAACCTCTGCTGGTTTCTTTTCCTCAATTTTTATAGCCCCATAAGGACAGCGTTCCGCACAAATTCCACATTTTGTCGTAACGTTCCTACATTTGTTTGGGTCTACAATGGAAACTATGGGCTCAATTTTCCAAGTAGGCTTAGAAAGCACGGTAGCCGCCCTAGATGCTGCACCACTTCCTTGGGAAACGCTGTATGGAATATCTTTTGGTGCTTGACATGAGCCAGCCAAAAATATTCCGTCAGTCGGTGCATCTAAAGGCTTAAGCTTCGGGTGGCTTTCCATGAAGAACCCGTCTGCTCCTCGTGTCAAGTTGAGTATTCGGGCTATTTCTTCTGAACCCTTTTTCGGTATGGCTGCTGTTGCGAGAACAACCATGTCTGCTTCAATTTCTATTGGTTGACCCAATGTCATGTCTTCGGCGTGCAAAATCAAGTTCTTCGTTTCTGGGATTTCCAAAACACGGCTTACTCTTCCACGGATAAAGTTTGCACCCAGTTCCCTTGCCCTTTGATAGAACTCTTCAAACCCTTTAAAGTTGCTTCGTATATCCATGTAGAAAACATAAACTTCTATGTCATCCTTGTATTTCTCTTTAAGTTGGACAACATGCTTGAGCGTGTACATGCAGCAGAAGTTAGAGCAGTAGGGATACTTGTTTGTGTCTCGGGAACCAACACATTGTATGAAGGCTACGCTATGCGGTTTTTGCCCATCAGAAGCCTTAACCACCTTGCCGCCCGTTGGTCCGGCTGCAAGTATTAACCGCTCAAATTCGAGGGATGTTATAACATTGGAGTATTTGCCATAACCATATAACTGATTGTCATAGGGCAAGTATATGTCATATCCAGTTGCCACAATTATGGCGCCAACTTCCAACTCTATTTCTTCCGGCTTCTGCTCAAAGTTTATGGCTTGTCTCGCTCCGCAAGCGTCAACACACTTGTAGCATTCAATACAATAATCCTTGTTTATGGTGTAAACAAGCGGGACCGCTTGGTCGAAGGGAACGGATATGGCTCTTCTAACGCCTAAATTCATGTCCCACTCGTTAGGATATTCAATAGGGCAAACTTCTTTGCATTCGCCGCAGCCGGTGCAGTTTTCAGCTATGATATAGCGTGGGTTTTTTCTAATTCTGACTTTGAAATTTCCTATAAAACCGCTTACGCTTAGTAAGTCGGCAAAAGCGATAATTTCAATGTTCGAATGCCGCCCCACATCAACCATTTTTGGACCTTCAATGCATATGGAACAGTCAAGGGTTGGAAAGGTCTTATCCAACTGAGCCATGTGACCGCCTATGCTTTCCCCCTTTTCAAGTAAGTAAACCTTGAAGCCCATCTCCGCC
>JARYMR010000144.1 GCA_029907045.1 Candidatus Bathyarchaeota archaeon | reverse complement strand
GTCTATTTTCTATGGTGTTTGGCATGTCATTATTCATTCTAACAACTTTTCCATAACCATAAATCCTATCCATGAGGGCGGGATGAATTTGGCTTATGCTGTCAAAGTTTCCAGCACCCACAAGAAAAGTGATTGCTGGAACTGGTTCCGTGGAAACAGCCATTGCTGCTGTGTCTCCGCCATGCCATCTACCCCTTAAAGTTATTGGCAATCTTCCATCCTCGAGCACGGTCAGCAGCGTTACTGCCTCTTCTGGGTCCAAATTTTTTATCTCATCAATGTACAAGATTCCAAGGGATGCTCTGTGGACATCCCCGGCTGTGACTCTCTGATGCTCTGGAGTTCCTAACCCTCCAGTTTGGTATGGGTCCCATGCTATGGATCCGAAAAGTTGGGCGCTTCTGTGTCCAGTTGCATCCACGAAAGGTGCGTGTCCAGAGCAGTTGTCAACTATTAGTTTTGGAACATCCGTCTGTTGGGAACCCGCTATGCCCTTAAGGTTTCCTAAACCGCCAAGCTTTGAGAACCACCATACAAAGACTCCGAAAAAGATTAGACTGCCGCCTGGAATAAAAGTTAGAGTAACTAAACCCACAAATTTGCCTATTAAATAGTCTAAGAAGTTGTAATTGTAATATTCTTGAAGGGGTTCCCCCAAAAACATGGGGTTTGCTTGCCAAGTCATCCAAGCCTGATATAAAAAGTAAAAGCCTAAGGATATAAGAAAGAGCCCCATCAAAACCAAAAAGATTTGTAATGATTTAAGACCAACCTTTGTTATGAACTTTCTTTTAAGCTCTTTAAGCTGCTCCTTCTGAAGAATTTTTTTGCCCTCACCAGCTTTGTGAATTGAAATTTTTGGCTGGCTTGGCAGCGTCTGGTTTCTCCAGCAGAGCACATCAAAAAGTTTTATGCCATTCTCCTTGTAAACCTGCGTAAGCTTTTCAGCCAAGGCTCTGCCAATTAAGGATTTGCCAGTTCCAGGGTCGCCCAAAAGGAGAAGATATGGTCCAGGGCTTATGACTGTTTTAGCGGATGGTTTGGGCTTATCTGGGTCACTCCAGCTTTCATACCATTTTGTCTCTTCAAGCCACTTAAGCTTGTGAACCCACTCATCAAGGCATAAGAAGCACTCTTTTAATGCTTGGTCTTGTCCAATAACCCAGTTTATAAGGTTATCATCTACTGGAAAGCCCTCAGTGCTTTCAAAGTTGCCCCAATCCCATTTTATCCTAACTTTTCTGCCGTTAACATTTTTTTCAAGTATCTCAACATCATTTCCAAAAGGGTTAACTTGCAAACATGACAGCCGTCCACATATCCTCTATCACAAGACATGGCATTGAATTATTATAGAGGTTATTTCAAAATTGGCAATATGAAAAAACCAATAACATAAAATGAATAGAACTCGTTTGTTCTATTTTCCAATTTTAACCCAAATTTCACCTTTTCTATCGATTAAAAACTCAATTTTAACCTGTAACAAATCGAATATGTTCTAATGCTAAAGGCGACTGCTCTCGCCCTCCCGAAACGAAAATATTTAAGCCAAAACAAAGCCCAGAAACAAAAAAGAAGCCAAATTCAGCCTTTTCCAAAAAGCCAACAAACCCAAACAATGGACTTAACCGTGACCTCATATAAAAACCGACGAAAATCTCCATGCCAAGCCTTCGCCGCTACCCTTCGTTAATGCTTCGATTTTTATGAACTTTAGATGAGTTTGGTTGCTATAAAGCTCTTATTAGGTTCACTTATTTTATGTGCGAGTTTTGCCGTGGGGATAGTTGCTTTTGTTTATGCTTTTGTATACGGATGATTTGGTTAAGCCTCCTGTAAGGGTTTATCACGAGAGATGGAATGGGCGAAAATTGATTTTAAAAAGGGGCTTTTTCTGGCTTGTTTTGGATGAATGTTGAAAGTTGTTTTGTTTGGTGTAGGTTATATGGCTAATATTTTTGAGTTCTTTAGATTAGTTTCTTACTTTGTGGTAATTTTGGTGATTTTGGTATTACCATTGGATTTTATGTTTCACCAACACTCTCCAGAAGCTGGCCAATTAAACGCTGTATACAAAAGCATCAACGCAACTCCCCATTTTAGATGTGGAAAAATGAAATAAGCTTCTGCTTTGTAATTTGTTTTATGCAAGCTGGAAAAGTTATTCTGCCAAAGATGGGTGGAGGGTTGTCTTGAGATGCCTAAGTGGGAAGATTTGGATGATTTACTTAAACTTATCAATTCGCTTGTCGAAGA
>JARYMR010000143.1 GCA_029907045.1 Candidatus Bathyarchaeota archaeon | reverse complement strand
CGTAAACATTTCCAATTTCGCCATAACCAACGAAGGCATCGCCTAAAGCCGTCTTATGCACGAAGAGTATTATTTGTCCAACCTTCCAATTTCTCCGAAAACCAGTGTAATACATTGCCATATCAAAAACTTGGTCCACCCACTCTTTTGTGGCTATCCTTAAAATGTAACCGTCAACCTTAGCCATAAAAGTAATCCTTTCTCCTATGGTTTTATGGCAATTTTTATTTCAGTTTTGGATGTTGTGAGTATTTGGAAGGCTTCTTTTATCTCTTCAAGCCTCATTTTCCGCGTTATCAATGGTTTAACGTTTATTGTTTTTGAAGCTATGTAGTTTAGGGCTTTTCTAAAATGTAATGGCGTTGCATGGAATGTTCCCATGACTTTTACTTCGCCATAATGGAGAAATTCCGCATTAACCCTCACTTCTGTTCCAGGCGGGCATCCGCCAAATTCTAGGACTGTTCCACCCTTTCTAACAAGCGTTAGGGCTTGCTCCCAAGTTTTAGGCGAACCAATGGCTTCGATTGCAACGTCTGCGCCATAGCCGCCTGTTGTTTGCCTAACTTTTTCTGCAACATCCTCTTTTTCAGCGTTAATTGTTTCATCTGCGCCAAGTTTTTCAGCAAAGCTGAGTCTCTCATCCACAAGGTCTATTACAATCACTTTTTCTGCACCCAATTTTTTCACGGTTAATAGGTGAAGTAACCCTATTGGTCCAGCCCCAATTATAGCTACAGTATCGCCCAACCTCACTCCAGCCTCTTCCACGCCATGCAAAACGCAGGCTAACGGTTCTGTTATGGCTGCTTCTTCAAAAGAAACATGCTTTGGAATTTCCTGCATATTCACCTGAACCATGCGGGCTGGAACCTTAATGTATTCCGCATAGGCGCCCCACAACCAAATCATGTCTTCGCAAAGGTTATACTTACCCTTCTGACACATGAAGCAGCGCAAACATGGAGCACTATTTCCAGCACGAACACGCATACCTTTACGCGGCCATTCTAAGCCTTCGCTAACCTCAACGACTTCGCCAGCCCATTCATGCCCAAAAACTGTTGGAAGCCTAATCACCTTTTCAACATAGCCCCTTTGGAAAATTTTTAGGTCTGTTCCGCAGGTTGTGGCTGCCTTAACTTTAACAAGAACTTCGCCAGCGTTAACTTCTGGCTTTGGTATATCTTCAGTTCTCAAGTCTTTTATGCCGTATAGCATTGCTGCCTTCATCCGCATCACTTGCTTTAAGATTGTAGGCTAAACTATATGGGATTTTCCTCTTTTTAAACAGAAGCCATAGCCGCCAAACCCAAAAGGATTAGGATTATCCCAGAAAAAATGAAAAGCAAAGCCAAAACCATAAAAACAATTGATAGAGGGTTCATTTCAAAAAGCATGTTGGAACTTTGAAACATTAAAAAGACGCCAACAACTACAAGGACCAATGCGGCAAACAGCAACTTCCAAGAAAAAACTTCTCTATGCAATTACTCAAACCTTCTATTCTAACCAAACAATATGGAACCACAAAAGATGAAATAATACTTGTGAATTTAAAATCAAGTTTTTAGCATATTCTCTTTCTAATACATGCAAATGTCAAAAAAGAAATAGATGCTTTGAGATTTTAGCTGCTTTTATGTTTTGTGTAGATTACCGCTGTTACCACCATGACTATTGCCACTATTATTGAGATACTGATGGAAAGTATTTCTATTGATAGACTTGGTAGTGTTAGCGGGTTTGACGCAGATGCTTGCCAGATGTTTGTGCTTGTCGCCTTATAAGTTGCGGACGTGGAGCCTTGGATTAAGGTTATTTCCACGAGAACACCTGTCTCTTTATCCCAGCAATAGTTGAATTGCATATCGCCTTGCGTTAAAGTTGCGTAGACAACGGTTCTTGTTGCTCCAGCGTAGGTTCCGGTTTTTTCGCCAGCAATTGTTACGCTGCCATCTTCAAGCACTTTAATGGTGTCTCCGGTTTTCGAGTTTGCTGGTATAAGCGCTTGGAAAGTGAGGTTTCCAGTGCCGCTGGCAACATCCCACACCATAATCTCGGTTTGTTCTGCTCCGCTGCCGAAGTGAGTTGTTATGCGTAATGTTGCTGTTGTTCCCGCGACTGATAGGCATTCTACTTTAACCCATTGAGGAGCGTCATTTGGCAGAGTGCCGCCGGAAACGTAGTCGCATCTTATCCAGTCGCCAGTTTTAACGCCAACTTGCGCTTCTGCAAATGCTAAATCTGCACAATACAGAAAAAGCACTGCAACTGTTACTAGAATAGTCGCTTTTCTCACAGTGATTCCTCCCTTATCCTCGTTTCACAATTATTACAGCTATCACTGCCGCAACTGCTATAATGGCAACTGAAAGAATGAGCCACCAATAACCCATAATGCCCGTTAGGTTTATACCGCCCATGCCTCCGGCGCCGCCTTGCAAATGCGCTGTTAATTCATGAAAGCTGTGGTGATATTGCACGTAAATTTGGGCGTAACTGCCCACTTGATTTATTTGAAA
>JARYMR010000142.1 GCA_029907045.1 Candidatus Bathyarchaeota archaeon | reverse complement strand
ATAAACTTTTTCCGTAAATGTCTCGATCGTGCCAATCTATTAATGTTGATAAGCCTTTATCGTGAATGGTGTAAGTTAACGGAGCGCCAACTCTTGTGCGTTTTGCTCTTTGTTCATCATCGAAGGCTCTCCATTCGGGTCCTCTGTCTGCTATTTTTGCGACCACTACGAAGCCGCAGTCCATGCAGACTATTTCGGCGCATTCATAATCGCGCATGAGTCTGGTGCTGTGGCATTCTGGGCAGCATTGGACTTTTATGGGTTCGGTGCGACGTGTTGGCGACGTAGGGTCGGAATCTTCACGGACTTCTTCGTTATCGTTCATTAATATTTTCTCCTTTCTCCTCTTGAGGGGATCACATATAACATTTTATTAGTTAATTTTTCAAGTTCTCGGGTTGTTGGTTTTATTGCTGCGTAGGGTGAGGAGATTGGACCGAAAATATCGAAAATTTTTCCTATTGTTTTTAAATTTTCGTCGACAACGGTTTCGCCGATTCTGGGGCTATGTTCGATTTTTATTATGATGTTTCGGCTTGGACTTATGTGGAGAACTCGGCCTAATCGCTGCAAAATTTTGATTTCCCCTCACGAAAAGTTATGATGGTTCAACGAAGCAGTTTATTTAAACCTTTCTACAAGAATATGTGTGACAGAAGCCTTTTATTCATTTTTTGGGGGAAACCGTCGCAAATGAAACTTTCGAATTGGTGGTTTCTCTTGCAAGTTTCCTCTTTTTCTTATATTCTTCAAGGCTTTTCTCTATTCTGTTCAATCCTTCCTTGTTGGAGAGTTCTTCTTAAGTGGCTAGGATCTCCTCTATTCTGTCAAAGTGTTCACAAAGTTCTGTTAGTAAAGGACGAGGAATCAAAATGACTTCTGTCAACTAGTTCACGATGTTATTGCAGCAAACAGCAAGGTAATTGACCTTATTTAATAGCACCAAAGAGGCTCTAAACCGTGAGGTAAAATGTGCACTGTTTATATTTTTTAGAACTGAGGAAAAAGCCAACCTGAAGATTATTTTAGAAATAAGCACCTACGTAACTTATTTTTGTGAAAGGAGCTTAGTCAGGAGCGTGATTTGAAATTCGCTCTAAGCAGCGATGTCTCCCGCAAACCTTTTTTCATGGACAGCATCCATTTATTTTAGACTTAATAAACTATAGCTGTGGATCTGATGACCAAGACATTCATGATGAAGCTCAACGATATACAGCCGAGTCAATTATACATAAGTTTGCGATTTTGGATTTGCGTGGATTGCCTTTTAATCCTTCTTATGCTGATATTGTTCGGAGGCTGGAAGCGGCGTTTAGACAGATTGATCGAAAATGGTTTTCTGATCTTTCTGAGGCTTTGAAGCACTTAAAGGGTGTGGCTGTTCTTGGGAGTGAGTTGAGCTTTGAGTGGGGTAAGGTAGGAGTGGATCTCGCTGAGCTTTTTGGTGAGATCGATCGCTGGGCTGTAAAGAAGAAGAGAAAATTTGTGATTGCATTTGACGAAATTCAGGTTATTCGTGGAGATAAATGGATGCTCCGTTTTCTTGCGCATGTTGTTGACTCTTACCATAATGTTGTGGTCGTGGTGACCGGTTCAGAGGTTGGGGTCTTGTTTGATTTCTTGGGTTTTGATCAACCTAACTCTCCTTTGTACGGAAGACATTTTGTTCAAGTTCAAATGAGAAATTTCTCTGCCAGTATTGCAAAGGATTTCCTTGTTTCTGGGTTTAAGCAGATTAAGCTGGCGCCCAGCTCTGAAGTGTTGGAGTACGCCGTTAAGAGGCTCGACGGGGTTCCAGGGTGGCTGACGCTGTTTGGTGTGAGGTGTCGAGACAGAAATGCTTGTTCAAAAGAGCTTGTAAATGAAGTTGCTTCTGAGGCTGGAAAACTGGCGAGAGAAGAAGTTTTGAAGATTGTTGCCTTGTCTCGGCGTTATGGTGTTACTCTGAATTTTCTTGCGAAAATAGGTACGGCAAGTTGGTCGCAAATTAAGTCTGTGATTGAGACCAAAGAGGCGCGGTCAGTGACAAATCATGCTGTTACAACTGTTCTCAGAAATCTGTGTAACATGGGCATAATAATGGGGACTGACAACAAATATGTGATTTCTGATGTACTTTTGATTGAAGGGATTAGAGAGGAGCCTCTGCCTGAATAGTTATTTTTTGGCTACTGAAGTAAGGCTTGGTGTGAGGCGTCCCGGGGGTGGGGGTATCCATACAAAGTATCGGTGGGCATACTTGCATGTTTCAAGTTTATTTCAGATTTTCAGTACTTTAGATTACTATCCAGAGTGATGGATTTTTAGATAATCTCACCAAACGTCGACGTCATGCGCAAAAGCTTCCAGAGACAACGCAAACAACTCGCCTACAAACTTCAAAATCCAAGACTCATGCAAATCAGCTTCCACACACTCCGTCACTACAAGGCTACAATGGAATACCGCAAGACCAAAGACATCCTCCACGTCATGCAAGTCTTAGGTCACAAAAATATCAACAACACCCTGATTTACACCCAACTCGTAAACTTCAAAGACGACGACTACACAGCCAAAGTAGCCCACTCCGAACAAGAAGTCTGCCAACTCATAGAAGCAGGCTTCGAATACGTATGCGCCTACAACGGCAATAAAATCTTCCGTAAACGCAAGTAAAAACCCCTAAAAGAAAATTTAAAGCGTCCGGGGTTCGGCGTAAACGGGCGGGGTGGGATTCGAACCC
>JARYMR010000141.1 GCA_029907045.1 Candidatus Bathyarchaeota archaeon | reverse complement strand
AGTTTTTTCTTTCAGTTTCTAAACTCTTAATTTTCTCCACTAAACTTTTCAGATTATTCATAAATTTGCCTTCTCCCCATTCTTTTGGGAAGTATGCTTCTTTTTACACTTAAGATTTTTGCAACAACTATTTATTGGATAACGCTTAGGAATAATTGGTTGATGGTGAAGGAGGCATAGGCGTGAAAGCTTGGATAGTTGGGTGTTCCTTTGGAGTTTTGGCTTTCAACGAGAAAAACGAGCTAATAGCCCATGTTCTGTTTCCTAAAAATCCTCAAAAGGCAGCTGAAACCCTTATGAAAATTGAAGCTGGAAAAATTGTGGACGAAGTTAGAGAGTTGGTTGAAAGGCTTAAGAAGGACGGTTATGAAACTTTCGTTTTTGAAAATTCAAATCTTGCCAAAGAAGTTCAAGAAAAGCTAAACATAAAAGTAGAAGTTTCCAAGCCATCGCCTGCTGGTGATGCCCTTAGGTCTGATATGGAGGGTTTTGCCATTAGAACTGGCTTTGTAGAGAATTCGATGGAGTTTAGTCTTTGGACGCATAAGGTTAGCATGGAAATAGCCAAGTTAAGGGTTAAGGGGGCTGTTGAGAAAAGGGACTTAATTGTTGCTCAAGCCATTCAGACTTTGGATGATTTGGATAGGACCATAAACTTGTTTATGGGACGAATTAGAGAATGGTATGGCATTCACTTTCCAGAACTTGACCGCTTGGTGGATAAGCATGAAACTTACGCCCGCTTAGTATCGGAGCTTGGAAATAAGGAGAACTTCACCGTTGAAAAGCTTGAGAAGGAAGATGTGTCAAAGGCTAAGGCTGAACAAATAGCCAAAGTGGCACAATCCTCCATGGGCGCAGACATAACTGAAACAGACTTGACGCAAATTCAAGCCTTATGCAGGAACGTGCTTGGCTTATACCAGTTAAGGCAAAATTTGGAACAATACCTGGACATGGCTATGGAGGAGGTTGCGCCAAACACTAAAGCCTTGGTTGGTTCCCTTTTGGGAGCCCGCTTAATTGCGCTTTCTGGAGGTTTAACGAATTTGGCTAAAATGCCAGCAAGCACAATTCAAGTTTTAGGCGCCGAAAAAGCTTTGTTCCGCTCTTTGAAGACTGGGACTAAGCCGCCGAAGCATGGAATAATCTTTCAGCACACGTTTTTACATGAAGCTAAAAAGTGGCATAGGGGAAAAATTGCAAGGGCTTTAGCTGGAAAATTGGCTATTGCTGTTAGGGCTGACGCTTTCGGCGGGCGGCATTTGGGCGAAGAGTTGAAGGCTGGCTTGGAAAAGCGGATAGGCGAAATTCATGAGAAGTATGCTGAGCCGCCACCAATTCCAGAAAGGAAGCCTAAGCGTGAGAAGAAGAGGAGAAAATGGAAACGTGCAGGTAAGGGTTAAACCGCATCCGCTTTTTCCAGCAATTTATCAAGTTACGCTTGAAGATGGAGCCCAAAGGCTTGCGACAAAAAATCTTGCACCTGGAAGGAACGTTTACGGCGAGAGGCTTATACGTTATGAGGGTTTTGAGTATCGGGTCTGGGATGCTTTTAGGAGTAAGTTGGCAGCAGCTATACTGAAAAATTTAAAGACTGTTCCCATAAAGCCATCTCATAAGGTTCTTTATCTTGGGGCTGCTTCTGGAACAACGGCCAGTCACGTTTCAGATATTGTTGGCGAAAATGGACACGTTTATTGTGTAGAGTTTGCAGCCAGAGCCATACGCGAGCTTGTAAACAATGTTTGTGCTTATAGAGTTAATATGGTGCCAATTTTGGAGGATGCCCGCTTCCCAGAAAAATATGCCTTTTTCATAAGCGGAAAGGTGGATGACATTTACTGCGACATAGCCCAGCCTGAACAAGCAAAAATTTTAGCTGATAATGCTGACTTGTTCCTTAAGGATGGTGGGTGGATTATGCTTGCAGTTAAAGCCCAAAGCATAGACGTAACAAAAGAACCGTCAGAAATTTATAAGCGTGAAGTTAGGGTTTTGGAAAACAGAGGCTTCAGCATAAAGGAGGTTGTGCATTTAGAACCATATGATGAGGCGCATGCCATGATTGTGGCTCAGAAATAGAAATTTTAATTAAAGCTTCTTTTTGGTTTTCCGTTTTATGTATTGGTGTAGAGGATTGGAAGTAAGCCTTAATTGTTGAGGTTTTCTTTCTGGGTTGTTTTGTGGTCTTGGGTTTATGGTTTTTAGTAATGTTGGTATGTAGCTTTTTACGGTGGCTTTTAGTCCTAGTCCTTTTCGCGCTTTTTCATGTATCTTGTTTCAAGTCTACACGGGCAGTATGGAACCAGCCATCCCCGTCGGAAGCATAGTAGTCATAAAACCAGCCAACTCCGACACTTTAAAAATAGGCGACATAATATGCTTCAAAGTTGAAACCGAATCGCCAACAACAGTAACCCACAGAATCATAAACATAACAAGCCAAGGCTTCATAACAAAAGGAGACGCAAACGAAGACCCAGACCAATGGATTGTAAAAAAAGAAAACGTCATAGGCAAAGTTATAGCCACAATACCATACATTGGATACCTAGGCTATTTCGTCAGAACACCAATAGGCTTCATACTCCTAATCATAATACCAGCCACACTAATAATTCTCATGGAAATAAAAAACATCATAAAAGAAATAAAACAAAAACAAACCTTGAAAGAAGGTGTATTATTGTTATAGAAGATAGATATAGTTTATATCCAACAATGCTTATGATACTTCTTGTGACGTCCTGATGACTTATAGGG
>JARYMR010000140.1 GCA_029907045.1 Candidatus Bathyarchaeota archaeon | reverse complement strand
CACGGGTATAGAAAGGTCTACGCGAGTTCAAGTGGATAAGGTGCGGGAGTTAAGAGAAAAGTATCCGCAAATAATGGAATCGCTTACTTGGGCAGCCCGCCAAATTGTAATGAGAGCCCTCGAAGCCCTTAAGGAAAAAGATTTGGAAACTTTGGGAGAGTTAATGAACATAAACCATGCACTCCTTTATGGAATAGGAGTATCAGATGAATCTTTAGAATGGCTAATAAATGCTGCGAGAAAAGCCGGAGCCCTAGGAGCAAAATTAACCGGGGCGGGCGGCGGCGGATGCATGATAGCCCTAGCAAGAAATGAGAAACTTGAAGAGGTTTCGGAAGCAATCAGAAGGGTTGGTGGAACTCCCTTCATTGCACGAAAAACGGATGAGGGAGCAAGGATTGAGCGAGCTTGAACCTACAATATTGAAGATTGGCGGTTCTGTGATTACAGACAAAGGCGGAGAACTCGCAGCAAGAATGCAAGACATAAACCGTTTAGCACAGGAAATCCACGATGCGGATGTTAAAAATTTAGTAATTGTTCATGGAGGGGGAAGTTTCGGGCATCCCACCGCCCAAAAATATGGGATAAATGCTGGATTTAAAGAAGAAAACCAAAAGATAGGTTTTGCAGAAACCCATCATTTCATGACGGTTCTCAACGGCTTATTCATGGACGCGCTAATCTGGCGTGAAGTCCCAGCAGTAAGCATAACACCTTCATCATGCATAATGACGAAACAGGGCAGAATTAAATGTTTTGAAGAAGCGCCTTTAAGGACTTTTTTAAAAATGGGCTTTTTACCAGTCACCTTTGGCGACGCTGTTTTAGACGTGGAGTGGGGGTTCGCAATTCTGTCGGGAGACCAGCTTACTTCCCATATTGCCACGAGGCTTAATGCAAAAAGAATCATTATTGGTGTGGATGTTGATGGATTATATGATGCTGACCCAAAAGTGAAGAAAACAGCAAAATTGTTTAGGCACTTAACATTGGAAGAGTTGAAGAAGCTTCAAGGAAATTTTGGCAAATCCACAGCATGCGATGTTACGGGCGGAATGTTTGGCAAAATAGCTGAGCTTATACCAGCCATAGAAAATGGAATTCCAGTAACAATCGTTAACGCTTCGAAGCCAAATTATATCTATAAAACGTTAAAAGGAGAGAAGGTGGAAGGCACTTTAATAGAGAAGGAATGAGATTGGCTAAGGAAACAAGAAAACGAAAAGCAGAGCACATTAAAATCACTTTAAACCAGCATGTCCAAACAAGAAAAACCACAACAGGCTTCGAAGACGTCCACTTCATTCATAGAGCTTTGCCAGAAATTGACAAAGAAAAAATAGACTTATCCACAACAGTTTTCAATCACAAGTTTGCCGCACCAATAATAGTAGGCGCAATAACTGGCGGGACCTCGGAAGCAACAAAAATTAACGCTTCAATAGCTGAAGCGGTGGAAGAATTAGGTTTAGGGATGGGTGTTGGAAGCCAGAGGGCAGCCATAGAAGACAAAAAGCTCGAAAAAACCTTTGCGATAGCAAGAAAAAAGGCTCCAAAAGCCTTCTTAATAGCCAACATCGGCGGAATCCAGTTAAACCAAGGCTACGGCTTAAGAGAAGTGAAAAGAGCCATAGAAATGATTGATGCGGATGCCATAGCAATCCATTTAAATTCGCTGCAAGAAGCCATCCAACCAGAAGGTCAAACAAACTTTAAGGGAATTCTTGAAAAAATTGGTGAAATAGCAGAAAAAATTAACAAACCAGTCATCGCAAAAGAAACGGGCGCTGGAATCGCCGCAGAAGAAGCCCAAAAACTTGAGGCTGCAGGCGTAAAAGGAATTGACGTGAGCGGGGCGGGTGGAACAAGCTTTGCAGCCGTGGAGTATTATCGTGCAAGGGGTTTAGCAAATGCTGTTCAACGTAGACTAGGCTATGTTTTTTGGGATTGGGGCATCCCAACAGCCATAAGCATCGCTGAAGTTTTTCAAACAGTAAACATTCCAGTAATTGCTTCTGGAGGAATTCGCAATGGTTTAGATGCTGCTAAGGCTTTGGCTTTAGGTGGAAGCCTAACAAGTTTGTCGCAGCCAATTCTTAGGGCAGCGTCTAAAGGGGTTAAAGAAACCATGCGTGTCCTTTCGCTTCTAATTGATGAGTTGAAGAATGGAATGTTTCTTGTGGGAGCGGATTCTGTTAAAGCTTTACGGGAAACCCCCATTGTTATAACTGGTAAGACGGTGGAGTGGCTTAGGGCAAGAGGATTTGATGTGGAAAGTTATGCGCGAAGAAGGAGGAATTAAACCATTTTTGATGTGGAGAAATTTCTTGAGGAAAAAGCTGCTTTAATAGATAAAACCATTGAAAAATATATTCCAAGAAAATTCACAAAAAACGCGTTAATTTTCAAATTAAACCCACCAAGCCATTCGCATAATCTTGAAGCATTAAACAAGGCTATTGCCGAACCAGTCTGGGAGTTTCTTGAAAGAGGTGGAAAACGGTGGCGTCCAGCGCTTTTCCTATTAATTATTGAAGCTTTAGGTAAAAATCCAAAGGATTTTGTTGATTTTGCCATAATCCCAGAAGTAATCCATAATGGAACATTAATGGTTGACGACATAGAGGATGCATCAGAATTTCGAAGGGGAAAACCGTGCACGTACAAAATTTATGGTTTAGACATAGCCATAAACGCTGGAAACGCCATGTATTACCTACCGCTTCTTCCCTTAATAAAAAATAGAGAAAAAATTTCCAAAGAAAAACTATGCAAAGTTTATGAAATTTACGTTCAAGAAATGATTAGCCTAAG
>JARYMR010000013.1 GCA_029907045.1 Candidatus Bathyarchaeota archaeon | reverse complement strand
TAATGAAAAAGCGTTTGGCTAAAAAGTATTGTCCAAAAATTTTGGACGAACATATTCGAGTTTATAGAACAATCCACGAGCCGCAGTTGATGCATGAAGCAAAAAGGGCGGGAGTGCCAACGCCGACAATTTTTTTCGTCGACATAAAAAATGCCACTATAATAATGGAATATGTTGAAGGGAAACAAGTTAAACAATTGTTAAGCGAAGTCTCTAAGAGCGAAAGGCAACGGTTATGCCTAAAAATTGGTGAGTTGATAGGCAGACTTCATGAAAATGGGATAATTCATGGCGATTTAACCACATCAAACATGATTTTGAATTCGGAAGGCAAAATTTTCTTTGTCGACTTTGGACTCGGCGAAAAGAGTAAAGAATTGGAAGCGAGAGGGGTTGACTTGCATCTTATGAAGAGGGCTCTCCAGAGCACCCATTTTCGCTTTACTGAAGAATGTTTTAAAGCCATAATCCATGGATATACTAAAGTTGTAGGTGTTGAAACTGCAAAAAACATTTTAGAGAAGATAAAGGAGATAGAGCAGAGAGGAAGATACGTCGCTGAAAGAAAAAGGGAACCATCATGAGTTTTAGGTTAGAAGGCAGATTCATATTCTTCGCAACAAACAACATCAACAAATTTAACGAAGCCCGCAAGGTATTAGCCGAATACAAAATCGCCGTTGGCATGTTAAGGGTTAAAACTTTTGAAATCCAAAGCGAAAACTTAGAAGAAATCGCAAAAGCAAGCGCCATTGAGGCTTTCAAAAAATCCAATTTGCCAGTTATCACAGAAGATGCTGGGTTATTCATAGAGGCATTAAATGGATTTCCAGGACCATATGCTGCTTACGTGTATAAGGCTATTGGAAATAAGGGAATTTTGAAGCTTATGGAAAATGTTAAAAACAGAGATGCGAAGTTTCAGTCGGTCATAGCCTATTGCGCTTCAAAACGAGAACCGCCCCTATGTTTTAAGGGTGAAGTTGTTGGCACGATAACAAGAGAAGAACGTCGAGGAAGCGGAGGCTTTGGTTTTGACCCCATTTTTGAACCATTAAATGGTGGGGGAAAAACTTTTGCTGAGATGACGGTTGAGGAGAAAAATAAGTATTCGCATAGGGCTGATGCTTTGAGGAAGTTTGCTGAATGGTATGAAAGGAAATGTTAATAAAACAAGATAAGAGTTTGACTTTAATTATAACATGGTGATTTAAATGAGCGAGGAATCTATGGGACCATCCGAAGGGCCTCACTTAGCTATACCAAGAGAGATAGTTATAGCGCCAAATGAAAAGATACTCATGGTTTTGGAGAGAACTTACATATCCTTCGTCACAATAGCGACTGTTGGGCTCCTGGTAATTGCAGTAGCGCTATTAATCCTAAAATTTGCTATTCCCAAAGAAAATCAGTGGATTATGTTTCCTTTGGCTGTGTTTTTCTTCATAATTCTTCCACCTCTCCTTTATGGTTTGGGCTACGTTTACGTTAAGGGACATCGATACATAATCACAAATGAAAGAATTATAATGTTTAGAAAATTCATTGGAATCTTGTTAAGAACGGTTACTCATGACAAGATAACAGACCTCATCGTGAATCAGGGACCCATTGGTAGAATTTGCAATTATGGAAGAGTTTCTCCGATAACGGCTGGAATGATCATGCCTATGGGTGCCGCCATTTTCTCCATTTCTGGTGTGCGAAACCCATACGAAGTTAGGGATAATATAGCGAAGTTGGTGAAAGCTAAACAGCCAGAGGAGCAATAAAACTAATGACCGTTGAGGAGATTGTTCCGCCTCAAGTGTCATTGCTTCAAGATGAGAAAATAATAATGAGGTTGCAGAGGCGTTATGCTTCTATATTCACGTCTATCCTTTCCTTCATGGCGACTGCACTTTTAGTAAGTTTGAGTTCAATTGTGAGAAATCTTGCCCAATACTCTCAGTCTTTAGAGAGTTACTTTTGGCTTTTAATCTACTTAATAATAATTGGATTTGCAGTTTTCTTTGCTTTGATGGCTTTGGTGGGATACTTTTACGTTCGAGGACACCTCTATATTCTGACTAATCGCCGCATTATACTATTTAGAAAATTCATCACAATCTCGGTTAGAGAAATCGCATATTCAGAAATAACAGATTTAATTCTCAATCAAGGTCCAATAGCAAGAATCCTCAACTATGGCTCCATAACGCCCTTAAGCCCCGGCGTTAGAGGATTTTATGCTGTCCCATATCCCTACATGAGACGCTCTACGTATTCAAGGGTGGAACTTAAAGATGTCAGTCACCCTTCAAAGGTTATGAATGAACTGTTTACTTTGGTTCGTTTTCATAGGTCGCCTAAACCTTGACATCGAAGGTTTTAAATATTCGTCTAACCTCGCTCATACCACACTTAAAAGGGAATAAAAATGCCAAAACAAGAAAAGGGGAAATCCCATCAAATAAGACCAGTCAGCAAACGTCCTCCAAGCTGGTGCAAATACCAGCCAGAAGAGGTGGAGGCATTAGTGATTAAACTAGCAAAGGAGGGACAACCCCCAAGCCGAATAGGAACAATATTAAGAGACCAATATGCAATTCCACTTGTAAAGCCAATAACAGGCAAAACAATAACAAAAATACTCCAAGAGGCTGGGCTTGCGCCAGCCATGCCGGAAGACTTGGCAAACCTACTAAAAAAAGCCGAAAGCCTCACCAAACACTTAGAGAGGAATAGGAAGGATTTGCATAACAAGAGGGCGCTTCAAATTTTAGAGGCGAAAATTCACAAACTCTCACGCTATTACAAGCGAGAAGGAGTTTTGCCGCCTAACTGGAAATACGAGCCAAAAATAGCCTCCATAACCTAATTAAACCATCCCATACGTTTGCATTATACTGTTTAAATCTTTAAATAAGTTAGTTTCTTAGCCTAAAGTGATTGCCATGGCGGAAAAAGACTCTATAGCGGAGTTTTTGAAATCAGCAGCGGAAACAGCTAAAGCAATTTTGGAAACTGTGAAGGAAGATGGATTCATACAGGTCTTTTCGCATTTAGACGCTGATGGTGTTGCCGCTGCTGGAATTATTGGAAAAGCCTTGTTTAGGCTGGACGCAAAGTTTCGGATTCGCATAACTCAATGGGTTGACGAAAAAATTTTTGCCGATATCCTTTCAGAAAAGCCTCAAATGATAATTTTATCAGACTTTGGAAGCGGCTACATTGACTTGTTAAATGATAAACTTTCAAACTTTAAAATTGTGGTTTTAGACCATCACCAAATTGTAGGAGAAGCGGAAAAACCGAACATTGTGCATGTAAATCCCCATTCTTATGGGATTGATGGAGCCCGCGACATCAGCGGTGCTGGCGTAGCTTATTTTGTGGCTAAAGCAATTGATAAGGAGAATGTGGATTTGGCGCCTATAGCTGTTGTGGGAGCCCTTGGAGATTTGCAGGACAAATATGACCAGCGGAAGCTTGGAGGAGTTAATGAAAAAATAGTTGAGGATGCAATAAATGCTGGGCTTTTGACTGTTGAAAAGGATTTAATATTCTTTGGTAGGGAAACTCGTCCAATTCACAAGACACTGGCTTCTACAACAAACCCCTTTATTCCAGGAATAAGCGGAGAAGAGGACAAAAGTTTGGCTTTTTTGGCAAGTTTGGATATTAAACCAAGACATGGCGAAAAATGGCGGGCTTTAAGAGACCTTTCAGACGATGAGAAGAAAAGGTTGTGTTCAGCTTTGGCAGAGTATTTGCTTTCGAAAGGTTTACGCTATGAAGTTACAAACTTGATTGGGCATGTTTACACCTTAGCCCGTGAAGAACCTTGGACTCCGCTTAGGGATGCAAGGGAATTTGCGGTTTTGTTAAATGCTACTGGGCGTATGGAAAAACCAAGTCTTGGGGTTTCCATCTGCATGGGCGACAGAGGCTTAGCATTGGAAGAGGCGAACAAGGTTTTAGAAGAGTATCGGCGAACAATAAACAAGTATCTTGGATGGATAATGGAGAAAACTGAAAGGATGAGGGAAATGGAAAACATTTACGTTGTTTATGGCGAAAACTTCATAAACGAAAAAATTGTGGGCGCAATTTCCTCTATACTTGCTACAAGCCTCCCAAATCCAGAAAAACCATTAATTGCATACGCTAACGTTGAAGAAGAAGGCTTGGCGAAATTTTCAGCAAGAACCATAGACATCATGACAAATAAGGGCATAAACCTAGGCGAAATAATGCAAGTAGCAGCAGAAAAATGTCTAGGAAATGGTGGCGGACACAATATTGCTGCTGGAGCGCAAGTTCCCATCGAAAATGTTGACGTCTTCATTAAAGTTGTTAACGAGCTTGTAGGGAAACAGTTGAGGGGTGAGAAAGTTAGAAGCTGAAATAACAATTGAATATGAGGACGAGGAAACTGCCAAAGCCATCGCCAAAGCGGTTTCGCCTGACAATTTTAAGACGCCAACTGGATTATTCATCAAAACATTTCAAGAGAAAAATAGGGTCATTACGAGAATAAAGTGTAGGAGGAAGCTTCCAACTTTTATAGCTACAATTGACGATTTGCTCTTTTGCACTTCAACAGGAGAAAAAACAATTCAGATAACAAAGAGCTTTAAATGAAAATTTGTCATCTCGCCTTCTCATATTAGGATAAAGTTTTGAGAGTCAAATTTTAGCTGTTTTCCTTTGCTAAATTCGTAGCCCCTCTATAGATTTTTGACAAAATCGTCCTTCTCCGAGAAAGGTAAAAATATTGATTTAAGCTAAGGTTAGAAGGTTGCGTGTTAGAGATGCTGGACATTAAACTCATCCGTGAAAACCCAGAATTCGTAAGGAACAACTTGATGAAGAGGGGAGATCCTGAAAACATTAGGATGCTTGATGCTCTAATTGAGTATGATGGGAAATGGCGCCAGAGTTTGACTAGGCTGAATGAACTGCGGCATGAAAGAAAGTTGATAACGACAGAAATTGTGGCTTTGAAAAAGAAGGGGAAGGATGTAGCAGAAGAAATTGCAAAGGGAAAAGCTATAGATGCAGAAATCACAAAGTTAGAAAAGCAAGTTTCTGAATATGAAGAGAAAGTTCGGTATTATTTAATGCGACTTCCAAACCTTTTACATGATTCTGTTCCTTTTGGCAAAGATGAAAATGATAATGTTCCCATAAGGACTTGGGGTGAAATCCCAAAATTCAGCTTTCCCATCAAAGACCATATAGATTTGAGCTTAAGCCTCGACATAATGGATATTGAAAGGGCTGGAAAAGTTGCTGGAGCTAGATTCTTCTATTTAAAAAATGATGGCGTATTGTTGGACATGGCTTTGATGAACTTTGCATTACAAGAAATGGTTAAGAAAGGCTATAAGCCAATAGAGCCGCCTTTTCTTATGCGAAGAAAACCCTACGAGGGCGTAGTAGCTCTCAGCGATTTCGAAGACGTCCTATACAAGGTTGAAGATGAAGACCTTTATCTTATTGCAACTTCTGAACATCCTATGGCAGCAATGTTCATGGATGAAGTTTTGCTGGCTGATAAGTTACCACTTAAACTTGTTGGAGTCAGCACAAACTTTAGGAAAGAGGCGGGCGCCCACGGCAAGGACACCCGTGGAATTTTTCGAACCCACCAATTTAACAAGATTGAACAGTTTGTTTTCTCCAAACCAGAAGACTCATGGAAAATCCACGAAGAACTCTTAAAAAATGCTGAGGAACTTGTGCAAAAGCTTGGCTTACCATATCGCGTTGTAAACTGTTGCACTGGCGACATAGGAAAAGTTGCAGCAAAAAAATATGACATTGAAGCTTGGATGCCAGCGCAGAACGCTTATCGCGAGATAATTTCGTGCAGCAACTGCACCGACTACCAAGCAAGAAGACTAAACATAAAGTACAGAGAGAAAGAGGGCGAACCACCAAAGGGGTTTGTGCACACTTTGAATTCTACTGCCATCGCCACTGGAAGAACAATTGTCGCAATTCTCGAAAGCTATCAGCAAGAAGACGGTTCGGTTGTGGTGCCAGAAGTTTTAAGAAAATACATTGGTAGCATAGCAAAAATAGAACCGAAACGGTAAAACTTTTAATACCTAAATGCGAATTTTCAAGCTACATTCGGAGGATAAACGTGTCTTCAAAAACAAAACGAGTAAGAGATAAGTGGCGAAGCAAATCCTGGTACACAACAATTGCTCCACCATACTTTGGAAACGTGGAACTTGGAAGCGTGCCAGCCGACGAGCCAGAAAAACTCGTTGGTAGAGTTATTGATTCGACGCTTTACGATGTTACTGGCGATTTTGCCCACCAATATTTAAAAATATATTTCCAAATAACGGAAGTTGACGGAAAAACTGCCAAAACCATGTTTAAAGGACATGAATATTCACGAGACTACTTGCGAAGCCTAGTGCGCAGAAGAACAACAAAAGTTGACGGACTATTCAATCTAACCACAAAAGACGGATACAAAATTCGTGTGGCTGTATCCGCCTTTACACTTTCGAGGATAAGGACAGCACAAGAAAGAGAAATAAGGGCTATTATGGAAAAAATTGTTAAAGAAAAAGCTGCTGCACTCACTTTAGACCAGTTCGCCCAAGAAATGGTTTTGGGGAGAATAGCATCAGACATATACAACGAAGCTAAAAAAATTGCTCCGTTAAGGCATGTGGGCATTAGAAAATCAAAAGTTATAATGCAGCAACCACAGCTTCAAAAAGCTGGATAACGCTAGCTTTTCAACAGGTTTTTGCCATATTCGTATCCTTTTTCAAAAGCCTTTAAATTCAGTTCTTCGGTACCCTTTGGCACATTCACCTTAATGGATTCTTTTACAGCCTCTTTATCCAACACGCCTGTAATAGCCACAAAGGCGCCTAACATGGCAATGTTCGCAACTATCTTTCTTCCAAGCTCCTCAGCAATTTTTGTGGCTGGAACTTTGAAGATTCTAACATTTTTTAGTTCTTTTTCGTGGGGAACCATGTCTGGGTCCAAAATTATTGTTCCCCTTGTCTTCACGTTTTCTGCATATTCATTATAGGCGTGCTGAGACATCACCACAAGGATTTCGGGTTCAACAACCTTTGGAAAGTCTATTTCTTCCTCTGAAATCACAACTTCTGATTTGCATGCTCCACCCCTTGATTCTGGACCATAAGACTGGGTTTGAACAGCATTTTTTCCGCCGTATATGCATGCTGCTGTAGCTGTGATTATTCCAGATTTGATGATTCCTTGACCGCCGAAACCCGCAAACCTAATTTCAATCCGCATTCAAATCACCATCCCATTTTCTTCTCATTAATTTCAGCAATTTTTTCATGAATCAGCCTTTCATAACTGACTTTTGCTATATCAACAAATTCTCCGACCACTATCCTTTCTGGTGTAATTTCTGCTTTTGCCGGGTCGGAAAAGTTTTCTATCGCGGAAGCTTTTCTAAACCATTCCATCATCTCAAGTCCAGTGCGCATTTTATTATAGCGACCAAAAATTTCTGGACAAGGCGAAACAACCTCAATAAAGCCGAAACCTTCCTTCTGCAACAATTTTTTAATAGATTGTGTAAGCCTTCGCACATGCAAAGTTGTCCACCTAGCCACATAAGTGGCGCCTGAGGCTGCTGCCAAATGCACCAGATTGAAGGGGTGTTCAATGTTTCCGTAGGGGGTTGTGGTTGTTAAAGCCTCAATTGGTGTTGTTGGTCCTTGTTGTCCGCCTGTCATTCCATAATTGAAGTTGTTTGCGCAGATAACTTTGATTCCAATGTTTCTCCGAGCCGCATGTATGAAATGGTTTCCTCCTATGGCGAAGAGGTCGCCATCACCGCTGATAATTACCACTTCCAGTTCTGGATTTGCCAATTTTACTCCAGTAGCGAAGGCTATTGGGCGTCCGTGAGTTGTGTGAAAAGAGTTAGTGTTGACATATCCGGCTGCTCGTCCAATACATCCAATGCCAGACACAACAACAAGCTTGTTTAGGTCTATTTGAAGCTCGTCTACGGCTTGAACGAAACAGTTTAGGATTATGCCATTGCCGCATCCTGAACACCAAATGTGAGGCATCATGGCTTCCCGTAGGTATTTTGCAAAAGGATGCACCATTTCAGTTTCCATCAGCTATTCCTCCTTATTGCCTCGAGAATTTCCATTGGCGTATGAGGTTCTTCTCCCAATTTGGAAATAAAAGTAACAGGTGTTTCCTTTGCTGCCCTCTCCACTTCCCGCACTAGCTGACCGCAGTTCATTTCCGGAACCACTATGGCCTTTGCTTGTTTGGCTATTTTGGCTACATACTTTCCTGGGAAAGGCCATAAAGTGATTGGGCGTAGAAGCCCAGCCTTTATTCCCTCTGCTCTAGCCTTTCTCACGGCGCTTAACGCGGCTCTGGCAACTATTCCATAGGCTATAACCGCTATATCGGCATCGCTTAACATAACCTCTTCAACCCTGATTATTTTATCCGCATTTTTCCTAATCTTATCACAAAGTCTTTTTACAAGTTTTTGTTGGGCTTCAGAGCTGGATGTTTGTGGATAACCATGCTCATCATGCGTTAAGCCTGTAGCGTGAAAGCTGTAGCCTTCTCCGAAACATGCCATTGGCGGAACCAAATCGTCATCAGGCATGAAGGGCGCATAAGATTCTGATGGAACATTTGCCTTTTTTCGGTTCACTATTTTTATTTTTTCAGCGGGAGGAATCACGACTTTTTCCCACATGTGTCCAACCACTTCGTCAGCTAACACTATGGCTGGAACTCTGTAGGTTTCGGAAAGGTTGAAGGCTTCAATAGTTAAGTCGAACATTTCTTGGACAGAAGAAGGCGCTAGGGCTATTATTTCATAATCTCCATGAGAGCCCCATTTGGCTTGCATAACATCTTGCTGTCCGGGTAATGTGGGCTGTCCAGTGCTGGGTCCGCCACGCATAACATCCACGACAACGCATGGAGCTTCCGTCATCACGGCTAATCCTATGTTTTCTTGCATTAAACTAAAACCTGGTCCAGAAGTAGCGGTCATAGCCTTTACGCCTGCATAGGATGCGCCTATAATTGCTGCCATTGAGGCTAATTCGTCTTCCATTTGAATGTATATTCCGCCAACTTCGGGCATGCGTTGGGCTAAATGTTCGGCGATTTCTGTCGCCGGCGTTATAGGATAACCAGCAAAGAATCTGCAACCAGCAGCTATGGCACCTTCTGCACAGGCAATATCGCCATTCATGAAGTGGCTACCTTCGAGGATTACTCCTTTTCTACTCATGTTTGACATCCCTCTTTACATGGTTTTTCAACAACAAAAATTGCGAAGTCTGGGCAAACTGAAGTGCAAAAACTGCAGAGAATACATTTGCTTTCGTCAACAATTTTTGGAGGATGAACCCCTCTGGCATTTATTTCTTCAGATTCTTCCAAAACTTTTTTGGGACAAAAATGAATACAGAAACCGCATCCCTTACATTGATCTTTTAGTATGTGAATTTCTGCTTTTGGAAGCTTCACTTTTTCAGAGTCTAATGGTGTGCGCCAAAGTCTGACGGGCATAGCTAACTTCCACCTAAGGCTTTTTCAAAAACTTTTTTGCCATTTTCTATCTCTTCTCTAGAGACCTTTTCCACTATAGCTTGCATTTCACGGATTTTTGAAGCAAATCTTTCGCCCTCAGCCGCCGTAGCCCATAATAGCTGTAATCTTTCCTTGTTTAGTCCATTTTTCTTCATTTTCTCCCAGAAACGTTCCACACGCCTTTTGGTATGATAATTAGCATTTATGTAATGACAATCCCCGGGATGGCAACCAGCCACTAAAACGGCTGCGGCTCCCCTTGCAAAGGCTCTTTCTATGAATTTTGGAGCCACTCGCCCAGAACACATGGTCCTTATTATTCGCACATTTGGGGGATATTGCATTCGGCTGACGCCGGCAAAGTCTGCGCCAGCATAAGCGCACCAGTTGCAGCAGAAGGCGACAATTTTCTTTTCAGCATCAAACTCCGTTACGACGTCTATCTGCGCTAAGATTTGTTCGTCTGTGAAGTGATTTTGGGTTAAGGCATCAAAGGGGCATTCTGCTGCGCAGGTTCCACATCCGCCACAAGCAGCCTCAATAACTTCTATGCGTTTTAACTCCTTGTTTAATGTTATAGCATTGTAAGGACAAACTTTTGTGCAAAGCCCACAAGCCTTACACTTATCGGCATAAGAAATTGGAGTAATGGCTTCAACAGTCACTTTTCCCTTAGCCATCAAAATGCCAGCTCTAGCAGCGGCAGCGCTTGCTTGTGTTACGCTATCTTTTATGTCCTTGGGTGCTTCAGCGCATCCAGCAAAGAATATTCCGCCCGTGGCAGCATCGACTGGTCTAAGTTTTGGATGTGCTTCCATGAAGAAGCCGTCTTGAGTCCGTGATAATGTTAATAATCGCTGGATGATTTCGCTGTCCTTTCTCGGCTCCAAACCAACAGAAAGGATTACCATGTCAACATTAATTTTGTACAATTCTTTCTGAAGTGTGTTCTCGCCGATAAGCCACAAATTATGGGTTTTTCTCTCCTCTATGATTTCGGCTGGAAGCCCGCGGATGAAGATGGCGCCTTCCTTTTTTGCACGCTTATAAAGGTCTTCAAAGCCTTTTCCATAAGCCCTTATGTCAACGTAAAAAACGTAAATTTCAGTTTCAGGCCAATGCTCCTTAATGAGCAAGCTATCTTTAATTGTGTTCATGCAGCAAACGTTACTGCAATATAATCTTCCATTTCTGTCTGAGCGGGAACCTACACATTGGATGAAGGCTACACGTTGAGGAATCTGCATATCGCTTGGTCTTATAAGATGTCCACCAGATGGACCGCCAGCGTTTATTAGCCTTTCGAATTCAAGTGAAGTTATCACGTTTGGGTATTTTCCATATCCATAATTCGGTAAGGTAGATGGGTCGAATACGTCTGCGCCTATGGCCACTATTATTGTTCCAACTTTAAGTTCTATGGTTTCTGGTTTCATGTCAAAGTCTATGGCTTGTCTTTCGCATGCCTTTATGCATTTGTCGCAGGCGATTACGCCGTCTTTGTTGAGGCATCTATTCATATCAATTATGTATGTGGAGGGAACAGCTTGGGCGAAAGGCGTGTAAATGGCATGTCTTATGGCTAATCCAGCATCAAACTCATTTGGAGCTATGACTGGACAAACTTTGGCGCATTCTCCGCATGCTGTGCAGTCGCTTTTGACGTAGCGGGGTTTTTTCAAAACTTTAACGTTAAAGTTGCCAATATAGCCCTTCACATCAACAACTTCACTATTGGTTAAAAGTTCAATCTTTGGATGATGGCCCACATCAGACATTTTAGGCGCAAGAATACAAATGGAACAGTCCATTGTTGGAAAAGTTTTGTCTATGCGAGCCATCATTCCGCCAATGCTCGGCTCCTTTTCAACCAAATACACCTTATAACCAGTATCAGCCAAATCCAAAGCCGCTTGAATACCAGCCACTCCACCGCCAATGACAAGGGCTTCCTGAATAATTGGAACTTCAATTTCTTCAGCTGGTTGAAGCAAAGCAGCTTTAGCCACGGCCATCTTCACAAGATCTTTAGCCTTTTCAGTAGCAGCCCTTCGATCATGCAAATGCACCCAACTGCACTGTTCACGTATGTTAGCCATTTCAAAAAGATACTTGTTTAAACCAGCATCCTCGCATGTTTTTCTAAAAGTTGGTTCGTGAAGCCTTGGCGAACACGAGGCTACAACAACACGGTTAAGCCTATGTTCTTTAATGTCCTTTTTAATCATTTCTTGCCCTTGATCTGAGCATGTGTAACGGTTGTCCTTAGCTAAAACTACGTGAGGAAGGGTTGCTGCATATTTTGCCACTTCCTCACAGTCTATAGAGCCAGCTATGTTTAATCCGCAATGGCAAACATAAACTCCAATTCGAATCTCGCCTTCAGTCATGTCTTATCCTCCTAAAGATTCCAAATATTTTTCAATTGATTCTGCAACACGTTTTCCAGCTTTAATCGCTTCAATCACTGTTGCTGGACCTGTTGCAGCATCCCCTCCTGCAAAAACGCCTCGTAAGCTTGTTTCCATGGTTATTGGGTCAACCCAAACAGTTCCATCCTCATTTAACTCTATCTCTTTTGGCAAAAATGTCAAGTTTGGCATTTCTCCAACCGCCAAAATCACCATATCCGCTTCTCGTGGGAATTCTGAACCTTCTATTGGGATAGGTTTCCTTCTGCCAGACTCGTCTGGTTCGCCGAGTTGCATACGAACAAACTCGATGGATGAAACTTTCCCATTTTTCCCCAAAAATCTCTTAGGAGCAACTAGAAACTCGATTTTCACGCCTTTGTCTTCTGCTTCTTTAACTTCCCATGGGTTTGCTGGCATTTCATCCCTTGACCTACGATAAAACATTGTCGCTTCTTTTGCTCCATTTTGCAGTGCGGTTCTTGCGGCATCTATTGCAACGTTTCCACCACCAATAACAGCAACGTTTTTTCCCATTTCCAATTTTTCGCCAGAATTCATTTTCCATAAAAAGTCGAGAGCGTGAATTACTCCTTCCAAATCTCCACCTTCAACTTTTAATTTTTGGCTTTCGTGCGCACCTGCGCCGATAAAAATGGCTTTGTAGCCTTCATTCCATAAATCTTCAAAATTCAAATTTTTACCAACAGTTACGCCAGTCCTTATTTCTACGCCTAAATCTTTTATGAATTGGATTTCTTTGGCTAAAACTTGTTTTGGCAAACGATGCTCTGGAATGCATCTCCGCAACATTCCACCAGCTTCTGGGAGCGCCTCAAAAATTGTAACTTTACATTTTCTCTGAGCTAGTTGATAAGCAACTGTGAGACCAGCAGGTCCAGAACCAATAACCGCAATTTTTCTTTGAGAATTTTTTGTTGCCTTTGTTCTTTTTCTTTTCTTAAAACGTTCAAGGCGCATTTGTTCAATCTTTTCAAGAATTTTCTCTTTATCCAATCCAACACGTTCTGGGTGGAAGCAAACCAGCGTTGTTGCAAGGGGAATCGGAATGTTTTCAACTATTTTTTGTAGGGCATTTTCGAGAGGTGCCAAAAAACCGTGCTCCGCAGCTGTTTTTCGCATGAAAAGAAGGATTTCTGGTATTTTAAGCGCTTGGGGACAATGTCTATAACAGCGATAGCACCAAGCGCAGAGCCAAAGCTCATCCGAATTTAGAACACTTTCGGGATTCAAGAAAATTTTTTCAAGAAGCCCTCTTGGATTGTAGTCTTTCCCCAAAAGTTCTGCCATGGGACAGCTGGCTGTACAGATGCCGCATTCAAAGCAGTATTTTAATTTTTCAATGTCTAACAGTCTTTTGAGGTTTTCTTTGGACACTATAGTTTCTGTGGTTTGCAACCCTTTAAGCCTCCTTAGTATTGGGGTTTCTCCAAAATATAAAAGTTTACAAACGTAAAGGTTTTAAACCATGTCAAAACCAGCATCATATCCCCGAAGACAAGTTTATAGAGCACAAAACAATAGAGGATAAGCAAAAAGGGAGGCTAAAAATGAGGAAGGTGAAAGTTGCTATTTTTGGAGTTGGGGCTGTCGGCAGCTTAATCGCAAAATTTTTGCTTGAAAAGGAAGGGGTGGAAATAGTTGGGGCTATTGACGTTGCTAAAGATAAGGTTGGAAAAGATTTGGGAGAAGTTCTAAGCATAAACAAGAAAGTCGGCGTTAAAATTTCAGGTGATGTGGATGCAGTTCTTTCAAAAACCAAACCAGACATAGCTATCCACGCAACCTCCTCCTTCCTAAAGGATACACATCAACAATTAGCCACACTCATAAAACACGGCGTCAAAATAGTATCCACATGCGAAGAACTCTCCAACCCATACTATACCGAACCAAAAATCGCAAAAGAACTGGACGCGCTTGCCAAAAAGCATGGCGCAACCGTTTTGGGCACAGGCATAAACCCGGGCTTTCTAATGGACACATTGGTGATAACGCTCACGGCTGTTTGCCAAAAAATAGAGAAAATTGAAGCAGTAAGAGTCATGAACGCTGCTACCAGACGCTTGCCATTCCAGAAAAAGATTGGTGCCGGCTTAACTCTTGAAGAATTCCAAAAGAAAATTGAAACCAAACAAATCACAGGGCATGTGGGACTTGAACAGTCCATTGCCTTAGTAGCTGACGCCTTAGCGTGGAAGCTTGACAAAATAATAGCTGAACCAGCGGAACCAGTAATCGCCAAAAAACCAGTAGAAAGCGAACACATAAAAGTTAAGGCTGGTCAAGCTGCTGGTTTACGACAAAAGGCGAAGGGAATAATCAAAAATAAAGAAGTCATAATTCTCGATTTTCAAGCATACATAGGAGCAGAAGAAGAGTATGACGCCATAACAATCCATGGAACCCCAACTATAAAGCAGAGGATTCAGCCATGCGTTCATGGTGACATAGGCACAGTGGCAATGGTTGTTAACGCAATTCCAAAAGTGATCAAGGCGCCGCCAGGCTTAGTTACAATGAAAGACTTGCCGGTGCCTTCCGCCGCCGTGGAAGACATGAGAAAATACGTTTCACTATAAACATGTTATGGGATAAAATTTGACGCTAAAAATAGACATAAACTGTGATTTAGGCGAAAGCTACGGAACATTCAAAATTGGAAATGACAAGGAAATAATGCCACACATAACATCAGCAAACATAGCATGCGGATTCCACGCAGGCGACCCAACAACAATAATGCAAACAGTGAACCTAGCAAAAAAGCATGGTGTGGCAGTGGGCGCCCATCCAGGCTATCCGGACCTTCTTGGTTTTGGAAGGAGAGAAATGCGTCTAACTTTGGAAGAAATTAGAAATTATACAATTTACCAAGTAAGCGCTCTTCAAGGATTCGCAAAAATTGCTAGCTTAAACCTTCAACATGTAAAACCTCATGGAGCATTATACAATACAGCAGTGAAAGATGAGGAAACAAGCAAGGGAATAGTAGACGCAGTTAAAGCATTAGACAAAAGCCTCATAATTTTTGCACCTCCAAAATCAGCCTTAGCTAAAACTGCCACCAATGCGGGATTGCGTGTAGCATACGAATTTTTTGCTGACAGAGCATACAATGCTGATGGAACCCTCGTCTCGAGAAAACAACCAAACTCAATCATCACAAACCCATCCACAGTTCTCGAAAGAACCCTAAAAGTAATAAGGGAAGGAAAGGTTTTGGCTGCCAACGGCGAAACCGTAACCTTAGGCAAAGTGCATACGATTTGCGTGCATGGCGACACACCCACAGCTATAAAATTGACAGAGGTTTTGAAGAAGGAACTGGTTAAGTCTGGAGTAGAAGTTACGGCTGTTGGCAACTTTATTTAAAGGCTTAACAATGCAAGCGAAAATTTACGAATCTGCCCGTTACTTGCCTTTCGGCGACAGCGCTCTAGTTATCGAGTTTGGCGAAGTAATAAGTCTGGAAGCAAACCAAAAAGTAATAGCCTTAAACAATGCAGTTTCAAAAGCTAACATCATAGGAGTTGAAGAAACAGTTCCCACATATCGGTCGCTCCTCATCCGCTATAACCCGTTAAAAATCAATTATGAGCAACTTGTATTCCAAATCAAAGACATTGAAAAAAATCTGAACAAGTTAGCAGTCAAAATTGAAGGAAGAAAATTGATTGTTCCAGTGGTTTATGGCGGAGAGTATGGACCAGACTTGGGGTTTGTCGCCAAATATCATGGAATAACAGAAGAAACAGTTGTAAGGTTGCATTCTGAAAGGGAATATAGGGTTTACATGATCGGATTCGTCGCTGGTTTCCCATATTTAGGAGAAGTTCCAGACGAAATTGCAACACCACGCCTTGAAACCCCAAGACTAAAAGTTCCACAAGGCTCGGTGGGCATAGCAGAAAAACAAACGGGAATCTATCCTTGCGAGGCGCCGGGCGGATGGCGAATAATAGGCAGAACACCAATAAAACTCTTCAATTCACTCCAGCATCCACTAGCACTTTTAAGCCCAGGCGATATTGTGAAGTTTAAACCAATTTCTGAAAGCGAATTCAAAACAATTGAAGAAGCTATTTCAAAAGGCGAATGGAAACCCACCTTTGAGGATTAGGCTAAATGCAGGTTTTCCAAGTTCTAAAGCCAGGATTGTTCACAACAGTTCAAGACTTAGGAAGATACGGCTATCTAAAATATAGCGTGCCAATATCAGGCGCCATGGACACCTTCGCATTAATCGCAGCAAACCTTTTGGTTGAAAATAACCCAAACGACGCTTGCTTAGAAATAACCCTAATAGGTCCAGAACTTAAGGCTCTAACAAAAACCCCCATTGCAATAACGGGCGGAGACGCAGAACCAAAAATTAACGGCGAAAATGCCCCCATGTGGCAAACACTACAAGTAAAAGAGGGAGACGTCATCTCTTTTGGCAAAATGAAGAGCGGATGCCGAGCATACCTATCCATAAAAGGAGGAATAAACACGCCACTGGTGCTTGGAAGCAGATCCACCTATGTGCGTGGCGGATTCGGAGGCATAAATGGTAGACAATTAAAGAGCGGAGACATTATTGAAGGATTCGCCACTCCACCTCTTAAAATGGGATATGCAATGCCAGAAGCGTTAATACCACAATACACTGGAAACTTCACAGTTCACGTAGTATTGGGACCACAAGCCGACATGTTTACCGAAAATGGGATAACAACATTCCTATCAAACCCATACACGGTTACATCAGAAGCGGACCGCATGGGATACAGACTCGAAGGACCAACAATAGAGCACAAGGCAAAAGCAGACATTGTTTCAGATGCCCTCTTGCCCGGAGCAATCCAAGTTCCAAAAAATGGAAAACCAATACTGATAATGCGGGACGCCCAAACCACGGGTGGCTATCCAAAAATTGCAGTAGCCATCACGCCAGACGTTTCCATGCTTGGACAAGCAAAACCAAACGACACTATAGCATTTTCCAAAATCTCAATGCAATCAGCCCATGAAAAAACAAAAGCTTATCACCGGCTGCTTAATAACCTCGGCGGAATGCTATTGAAGAAGCCATATTAACGTTTAATAGAAAACTGAAGCAATGATATCATGGTGTGCCTATCATGAAAACTTTCGCTGGAGTTCATGAGAAAGGAAAATTTTCCCTTCTAGAAGCGATAGAAAATTTAAAAAATTTGCCGAATTTTGAGAAGGCTGGTGCAATTGCCTTGTTTATTGGAGTGGTTCGCGGAGAAACATTAGAAGAGAAAAAAGTTCAGAAGTTGGAGTTAGAAGCCTATGAAGAGAAGGCAAATGAAGTTTTAGCCAAAATCTGTCAAGATTTGGAGCGGAGAGAGGGCATAGTAAACGTTCAAATTCACCATTTACTCGGCGAATTTAATGTTGGCGAAGAAATGGTATACGTCATAGTTGCTGGCTCCCACCGCAAAAATGTCTTTCCAGTTTTGGAAGAGGCCGTTGAAAGGTACAAGAAGGAGGCGCCTATCTTCAAGAAAGAATATGTCATAGATGAAAAGGGCAAAACATCTGCCCGCTGGGTTTCAGAATCCTCTTCCCTTTTGGAAAGGTGAATTTAGAGAAGGGTTATAAGTAGACTTGTGAAAATAAAGGTTTAAAAAGGGATGCAAATTTGGAAAAAAGAAGCTATGCATGGTTTGAAAGACGTAGAAGAACAAAAGCTTTAGACCTAGCCCAAGAACAAATAACAAAAGCTTTAGACACGGTAACGCTGCTACATCAAGCAATAAAAAACATTTCAGAAGGAAAAAAGAAGGAAGCATTCCAAAGCATCGAAAATCTCTTCAAAGTGGAAAAGGAAGTGGACAGCCTAAGAACAGAAGTTTTTAAAGAACTATCAAAAGGCGCAGCCCTATTCGCAGAATACCGCGAAGACCTAATGCACCTCGTTAAACGCCTAGACACCCTCGCAGACCACGTGAAAGATGTGGCAAGGTGCATAAAAATGCTCGGAGACATAAATGTCCCAAAAGAATTGTGGGACAGCGCAGCCCACATGACTTCAACATTGGTGGAGTGCGCCCACGCATTACGGGGAAGCCTTGAAAAAATAACGGTGGATGCAGCAGCCGCCATGCAAGGCGCTAAAAAAGTGGAAGAGATTGAACATGATATTGATGAGGAGTATTTGAAAATGAAGGCTTTGTTCACCAAATTTTCGGATAAATTGAACTGTGGCGCCATGGTAATATTTGACGATTTAGTTGAGTTTATTGAACATGCAGCGGACATGTGTGCTGACACGGCGGATTACATTGTTATACTTGCAAGCAGAGAATGAAATAATATGCTAATCGCTCAAATATCAGATGTCCATTGCGGTCCAATGCTTCGCAAAGAAACGCTTAGGGCTGGCATTAAGGAAATTAACGAATTATCTCCAGACCTGGTTCTGGTTTGCGGAGATTTAACGGAAAACGGTTTAATATCAGAGTTTGAAACCGCAGTTAAAGAGTTGAAAAGGCTGAAGGCAGAAAAAATAATTTACGTAAGCGGAAACCATGACTATCGGTCAACAGGCTATCTTCTATTTAAAGAGTTTTTCCCATTCACGCAAGTAACAGAAGTTGACGACGCAGTTATACTGGTCTTAAGCTCAGCCAGACCAGACAGAGACGACGGCGAAGTGGGTCACAGACAAAACCTTTGGCTTGAAAAAACCCTCCAAGAATATAAAGACAAAGTAAAAATTGTAGCCCTCCACCACCACATAATCCCAGTTCCAGACACAGGAGCAGACCAAATAACAATTGTAGACGCAGGCGACGTCCTAAGAAGCCTCGTAAAATCAAAAACTGATTTGGTTCTCTGTGGACACCGCCACAGACCATGGAGATGGAGAATTGAAGACATGCTCGTTGTTCACGCAGGAAGCATATCATGTGAAAAATTGAGAGGCTTCTTCTGCAACTCCTACAACGTTATAGAAATTAAAAACAAGAAAATTGATGCTAAACTGAAAATTGTAGGCGGAGGCTACGTAGACTTTAAAGAAATAGTGAAGAGAAGGGAGATACTGCAAGCATCAGACATTTCACAATACAGCGACTCCCTAGCCCAATAAAAACAAAATCTTCACCAGCCTTTTATAATCCAAAAATATAGAGGATAAAGTCCCTATTGGTTGATTTCGTGCCAAACTCATGTAGAGATAGAAGCAATAACGCTGATTAAATCTTGCCTCAAGTCTCATGTCAAAGGCTCAATGGATTCTACTTCGCCATCTTTGGAAAGGCATATAGACGAAAAGAAAAATTGCAATTGCAAAGAACACCCATATCAGACCTGAGATTGTAGCAAGCGAAGTTAACTCCCAAAGGAGGAAAAGCAGGGGTAAAGCAAAACCAACCAAGAGAATGACAAGCACCACGAGAGGGTTTGTAATCTTTGTTTGTATCGACAAGGGGGGAATGCTTTCACAATAGTAAATAACTTCAATTGCGAAATGACTTGCAAGAAAGATGAGTAGGTAGAAAAACACTGTAAAAAAGAGGAGTATGAGTTGCGACTGCACACTACTCAAATGAGGAAGCCGAGTAAGGAGAATCGTGACAACTGTAAATGTAAAGCCTGCAAGAAATAACATGCCACTCATAAGATTCGAAAGATGTTTAACATAATCGGAATAATTCTTCTCGCCTTCAGACACTTCATCACACCTATATTAGATTATATGTTCATTATTTTAGCTTTATTACCTATAGAGAAACCAGCACAAGCGATTTAGACCTCCAGCTATTGGCCAAAGACTATTCCATGTCTACAACCGTTACAACAGAATCTAAACGTCGACATAAGTCAAGTGCCACCAAAAAGTGCGGGGGGTGGGATTCGAACCCACGGAGGCTACGCCAGAGGATCTTATAAGGAACAATTCTTATAAAGAATGCGTATGGAAACCATACGATAGCAGAATAGAGAATGGAGAGAATAGGAGAATAGACTTTGAAGAATTGTTGAAGGATTTTGAGTTATTCTGTAAAGTTGACCTTCAATTAGCAGATTTAAGTATCAGAAACCATATCAGGGAAATTAAGAGATTTCTTAGAATCATGAAGCTTAATCCGTACATTCTAACAAAAGACGATTTGAGAAATTACTTGGCTTTATACAGCGAGAAGAATCCTTACGTTTACAAGACTGTT
>JARYMR010000139.1 GCA_029907045.1 Candidatus Bathyarchaeota archaeon | reverse complement strand
GGGACAAAGCCGTAAATTCCCCACAGAACTCCTACTCCCATTCCATAGTAAAGCGCAACAGCTAACAATGCCGAAATAACCGCAGCTACAAACTTTCCAAGGATTAGAGAAATACGCTTTACTGGATTCAGAAAAACTATATAGCCAGTTTTATGTTCAAACTCGGATGCAATAGCATCTCCAGCGAAAAAAGTGCCTGCGATTATGATCAAAAAGTTTGTGAAGCTGAGAAAGTTTGACGCCCACACATTTGCTTGGTCTGGAAAGGCAATGTTGAAAGCCAATGATACAGCGAATGGAAGCACACCAACTAAGGCGGTTATGACAAGCACGGCGTAAAGGCGTTTTCTCCTTAGATATTTAAGAAGTTCGTATCTCGTCACTATGCCTATTTGCTTGAAATCACTGAACTTCGTGTCTTCAAGCTTCGCCATTTCTAGTTTCCCTCCTTGACAAGTTGAAGGTAAACCTCTTCTAGAGTCTCCAGAGAAGGTTTGAAAGAGATCACTGGGATTTCAAGATCCTTAACAAGCATCGCCAGCAACTCTGCTTGCTCAGCCTCGCCTCCCTCAAAACTTATTGTCAAACTTTTTTCTTCTGTCGAAATCACTCGCACATTTTTTAGTTTTTCTATTTTGCCAATTTGTTTTGGTTCTAATGGACGTAGAAGTTCAACATGAATTTTTCGGACTTTAAAGACGCTTTCGAGATTCTCAATGCTGTCATAGGCAAGCAGTTTCCCCTTGTCAATTAGGGCAACGCTGTCGCATGTTTCTTGTACTTCATGTAACATGTGCGACGCCAAGAAGACAGTCTTCCCTTCTTTTACTATGGCTTTGATTATTTCTCTAATTTCATACATTCCACGAGGGTCAAGACCCAAGGCTGGTTCATCTAAGATAAGTATGGGCGGATTGTGCAGTATAGTCTGGGCGATGCCAAGTCTCTGTTTCATCCCCCGAGAGAATTTGCCAATTTTTGTGTTCGCCCACTCGGAAAGCTTAACAACTTCAAGCACTTGAAGGATTCTTTGCTTCAAGTCAGGATCGGCCATGCCTCGAAGTTTACCTAGGTAACTTAGAATTTCAAATGGAGTCAGATAAGAATAAAATTCTGGCGTCTCCACTATGGCACCCACATTTTTCAAGGCTCTAGTCGCTTCTTCATTCGTGTTATATCCATTGATGTAGGCTTTTCCACGTGTGGGTCGAATTAAATTGCACAATATTTTAATCGTGGTGGATTTTCCTGCACCATTTGGTCCTAAAAAGCCAACGCAACGACCTTTCTCTATCTTCAAGTTTAAATTATTTAAAGCCAAAATCTTGCCGTAGTATTTGGTTAAGCCCTGTGTAATTATGGCTTCCACGGTTTAGCCTCGCATTTCATGATTTAACATGAGATCTTACATTAAAATCTATGGGTTACTATTTGGCGCATTTAAAATATGAATGCTTATGTTCAAAAATTACGGTAGCAGTAGTACACCCTTCAGTATATCCAACGTTGGATAAATTATTTAACCTTTTGCATCTTCGAATTTATATTCCACAATTTAATGCTTACGCATATCTATCCAACAACTCCACTTTAAAGTGAGTTAATCTTAAATCTCAAAGAAATACCACATACTAAAGACTAGGTGACTTAACCATGGTCGTTGCTGGTAAAATCTTTAGGCTCTCAGAACCACTTTCCATACCAGAAATTGCGTCAAGACTTGAAGGCTACAATACCGAAGAATCTTACGAAGAAGGCGACTACAAGTTTACGCTCGTGACTGAGGTTGTTAGTCTTCTACCAAAGGAAAACATGCTTAGAGGCGTTTATTCGCATGACTACGTGCTTCATGTATTTCACAGAGGCAAAGTCGCACCATTGCCACGTACTGTTGAAGCCCTCTTCAGCTTCGCCCAACGAAAAGGCACCACATTTTTGACGGTTGTTGAGAAAAAACGCATAGCCAATTTCATAGCCAACAAACTGAGCGAAATACTCTTCGAAAAAATGGGCAGCATATTAGAAGCCAGAATTCCACCAGAAACTCTAAGAGAATTTCACCTGAAAAATCCAGAAGACACAAAAATAACCTTCTTTGACAATGTTGACATTCCAAACGTGAATAAACTTTCGCTTTATGGACCAGACTTGATAAGCACTTCGCTTTTTGAGGATTATTGTAAACACGGCGATTTGTGGTATGTGGTTGCAAGATCTAAGGAATACGGCTACGTGGTGGGCATAACAAGAGACGCCTCGGTGACCATATTCAATTTGACAGACAAGGAAAAATATCTGGAATACGCCACAAAAGAGGTTTACCCGCTAATTCTCCTATAAACACATTTATCCCATCCATCATCGGGTTGACTCAAGAATGGACACTGCTGTCAGAGGAATGTGGAATGTCGTTTTGAGCGGTTATCCCAAATCAGGCAAAACTATGCTCGCCAGAAGATTGGTCGCTGATAACCCATCTTTCGCAAGGATAGGCGTGGATGAATTAAGAGAGATGTTTTTTAATGAGGTTTATCCATGCCGCGACGAATTCTTGATATATTCCATGATTGCTGAGATGCGGGACGACCTACTTAAAAATGGTTACAGCACTATAATAGACTCAACCGCTCCAGACAACGTAACACGCCAGTTTTTGCTGGCAACAAAGATTAAGCCTGTCAACCAACTGCTCGTCATATTAAACGTTGACAAGGAGACCTTAATCAAAAGAAACACTGAAAAATTTGGTGATGCACATCCAGTTTTCGCATATAACAAGCGCTGGGAAGAACCAAAAGGCAACATTCCCATGTTTAAGTTCAAAAGCAGCACCATGAAAGAATTTGATGCATATTACGCCAGCTTA
>JARYMR010000138.1 GCA_029907045.1 Candidatus Bathyarchaeota archaeon | reverse complement strand
GATAAGCGAAAACAATTGCTGGGATATAAAATATTAAAGCGCCTAATGCTCCAAAAGGCCAGCCTAAAGGATTCTGCTCAGCGGCAACTCCTAGCACATCAATGGCATAGTAAGTGCTACCGATGTCAAATATCCAACAAGCAAATGAAACACCATAAATGGAAATTAGAATTTGCCTTAACTTATCCAAACGATCCACATTTTCCTTTTCTTTTTTCCATCGCCAGCCCTCATAGGCTACAATTGAAACAGGAATTACCAAAATTAGAAGAAAGAGCGTAGCTGCCAAGGTCTTTTCCAACATAAAAAATGCGGCAATATTCAAAATCCAAATAATGACTGTCATCGTGAGGAAGCCTTTGGCAAAATCGCCAACTGAACCCATAGTGTCACCTAACTCAAACCGCCCTTCTTACCTTAAGTGACTAATTAAAAACTGCGCGTCTCTACATGCTATGCATGTCATTCCTTTTAGCAAACAGAAAAATCCAGACTCGACAGAACTTCATTTTAAATGATAGTATTGGAAGTTTTGAGTATTTTTGTTGAGCGTTTAAATAGAAATGTTTATTAAGACTTGCGATATAATAGGCTGAAAAATTGGTGAATGAAAGATGAGAAAAAATCTCGACACAAAACTGGAAAAAAGCAAAAGTAGTTTAGAATTTGAATTAATCGTTGACGACTATATAGCATATCAGCTTCTTATTCAAAGAAGACCATATTAAAACAAAAATAAGACACCAAGCTTTTAAGACAGTTGCAAAGTCTGTTAGAGCATTCACAAAAAGGAAGTTTAAACCTTGGTTAACAAGAATCTTGTTGGCAGATGCGGATTATACTGCGGCGCCTGCGCCATCTACAGAGCATACAAAGATAATAATGGAGAATATTTAGCGAAACTTGCACAACACTTCAAATGCCTATCAGAAAAAGTTAGATGCGAAGGTTGCATGGCTTTAACGCCAGAATGTTGGGGATACAATTGCGAAATCGTCCAATGCCTGAGAAATAGGGGCTTAGAATTCTGTTATCAGTGCAGCGAATACGAAAGTGAAACGTGCGAAAAATTTGAGAACCTAGCCAAGCCTTACTTGGAAGAGGACGGCGTCGATATGAGGGCTAATCTTGAAAGGATTAGAAGGGGCGAAACAGAGGAGTGGCTTATTGAAAGCGAAGAAAAATGCAAATGCCCAATATGCGGAAAGCCACTATCAACTGGCGCAATAAAAAGAAAATGTTATCATTGCGGAGCAGACTTATCCAAAAAGAAGTTGTAAGCAAAGGATATATCCATCGACACTGTTAGAAAATCCTTACAAACAATAGTTTAAAAGGCGAAAGGCGTGGCATTAGCTGACAAAATAATAAAACTGAAAAAAGAAAAGAAAGCAGTAATCTTAGCCCATAACTACCAGCGACCCGAAATTCAAGACATTGCAGATTATGTTGGCGACAGCATAGAATTAAGCAGAAAAGCCATGGAAGAAAAGGAAGCAGAAATTATAGTTTTTTCAGCTGTAGATTTTATGGCAGAGTCCGCTGCGATTTTAAATCCTGAAAAGAAGGTTTTGTTGCCTTCTTTGGGGGCGCGTTGTCCCATGGCGCAAATGCTTACGGTTGAGGAGATTAAGAGGTGGAAGGCGCTTTATCCCCTTGTGCCCGTTGTCCTTTATGTGAATACTTTAGCTTCAGCCAAAGCCTACTGCGATGTTTGTTGCACTTCGGCAAATGCTGTGAAGGTTATAGAGGCTGTTAATGCTGAAACTGTTCTTTTTGGACCCGACCGCAATTTGGCGGATTACGTTGAGAGGAAGACTGGAAAGACAATTATTCCAATTCCAGAGTGGGGTTTCTGCCCAACCCATTTGCTCTTCCAACCAGAAGATGTGCAAGTGCTTAAGATGCAGTATCCAGAGGCTGTTGTTATGGTGCATCCAGAATGCACCCTTGAAATGCGAAACATAGCCGACTTCATTGGAAGCACATCGCAAATGTGCCGTTATGCAAGAGAAAACAACGCCAAAACCTTTATTGTAGCCACCGAAGAGGGACTCTTACACCGTTTAAGGAAGGACAATCCAGAGAAGCAGTTTATTTTAGCTTATGAGGAAGCGGTTTGTCCAAACATGAAGTTAAACACTTTGGAGAGGCTTTACACAGCCTTAAAAGAAGAAAAATACATAGTCACGGTTCCAGAAGCCATAGCAAAAAAGGCTAGAAAGGCTCTGGAGAAAATGTTCGAGTTAACAAATTAAGCTAAGCCTTAAAGGGAAACAAGCATTGTTTTGAGGATTTTCACTCCTCTTTTTGCTGCCAATTCATCGCTTAATTTTCTAATTTCTGCTGCATCCCCTTTCACGGCAATAGCTTCTAAACAGTCACGTTCGCTAAGGTGAACGTGCATGGTTGAAGAAATTATGTGGGAGTAGTCGTGTTGAATGTCTGTTAGGGTACTTTCCAAACCCTTAACTTCATGGTCATAAATCATCATAAGCACTCCAGTTTGCGCTCCTCTCTCTTCTTGAAACCACTTTCGCTCAGAAACAAAAAGCCTAATAGCGTCTTGAACAGCCTTTGAACGGTTCTCATAACCCATTTTACTAATTATTTCGTCAAAATCCTTAAGCAAGTCTGGCGGAAATGTGACGCCTACACGGATTATTTTTGTCATAAACTTCCCCCATTTAAAGGTAGAAGTGTTGACCATAAAGCTTTTATGCGAATACGGTAACACTAAATTACTAAAAAGTATTACCGAGGAAAGACCTTTGCATATCCCAGACGGATTCCTAAGCCCAACAATATGCGCCCTAATGTACGCCATATCCATAGGCTTCCTCATATGGTCTTGGCGGAAAGCCAGAGCCACCTATTCAAGCGCTATAACTCCGTTATTGGCGGTTT
>JARYMR010000137.1 GCA_029907045.1 Candidatus Bathyarchaeota archaeon | reverse complement strand
CCAAGGGGCTTTGCGGTTTAACGCGACATTCTATGTTTTACCAGAAAATTTTGCTCCTGTAAAAGTTGATATTATGAATAAGACGGAATTGGTCAATTATGGTGAAGGAAAACCTTTTTACGCCGTACAGATTCCTTCCTGGACTCGCAATAACCCTGGTTTTTTGATTGTAACATATTGGAGAGGAAATGAGTATGGTATGATTGTTATGCCTTGGGGTATTGGTGTAATTGGTTTGTCTGTGGCTTTTGGCGGTGATCCTAACAATCAGGATTGGGTTGCTACTGATATGCGCCAAGTTATTGTTAATGGCATTGCCTATCAAGCTAAGCTTGCGTTGTGGAGTTTAGAGGGTTACGGGGTGGTGGGCTAAAATGATGCGGACAGTTGAGATATTACTTGTAATAATTATAATCACCGCAGCCTTCATCATATCATCCTTTTTTGCTGTTCTGCCCTCACCGCGAGAGGTTTCGCCTTTAAACCTTAGAAGATTAGCGTTGACAACTCTTGAAGTTTTGAATGTAAATTATAGTTTAAGTGATATAGTGTTTAAGCCTGAAAATGACCCTTCTTGGGGTGAGCTCCAAATTGCGCTTTCTGCTTGTCTGCCACCCAATATAATTTATAACTTGACAGTTTATGAAGTGCAAGGTGGAAGCAGCGCTCAGCTTTACAGTTTTATTAAGTCTATTTCTAATGCTGAAAGTTTGGGAATAGGCTCTGATGCAGCCTCTTACTTGGTTGCTTCTTCAAATGTTATTTTCAGCGTAATTCCTGAAAAGATTGGCGAGAGTGGAGTCGGCGGAACCTTATATATATTGAATTGCAGCGATGCTAATGGATGGTGGATTACGGGTTATACAGCCCAAAGCCTAGCCCAAGATCTATACAACCTACTCTCGCCATACTTTGTAAAAACGGTAATGGTGCAAAACACAACAGATCTTGAAAAAATACTAAATGGCACATCACTTCAAGGGGAAACAGTACAAAACGCTGTTGTCATAAACACTTTCGGAGAAGCAGTACCAATACCAGCAGGATACTATGCAACACAAGGTTATGATTCTGATCACACTTCATATGCAAAATACTGTTACATTCTCGGACAAAAAGTTAGGACGCACAATTTCACATGGGTAAGCATAGTTGGTTATCCACTATATTATGTTAGCAACGTCAATTTGTTCCCAAATGAGCAAAACACTTGGGGAATCTATGGAATGAAACACGTAGGACCAGCTGGGCTCAACGCTTTTCTTGACGGTTTAGAGAATAAGGAATATGGTGATTGGTGGCGGGATGAGAATACGTGGAAATACGATAATGACTGGATTACTGAGAGTCTTAGTGAACCAGTTTATCTTTCTTCAGAAGCCTTGTATTATTGCAACTATTATGGTATTTATCCTTCGCCCTATCAGACATCCACAAGAGCTATAAATAAAACCAAACTAAACGCTTACCATAACCTAACTGTTAGGTTACTAATTTTTAATGAAAAAAATGGATGTTATCCAGGCGCTTTATACAGTCATATGAATAGTACACGAGTTGAGGGTTCGCTGTTAGCCTTAGGTTTGACTCGAACGCCTGATATTCGGTTGACTGCCGTGGGGCTTCTTTCTTATTATAAGCCTAGGCTTTACCGTTCCGAATATACTGCTGCTAATGCCACGAGGCTTGTTGTTTTGCAGCTTGGTCAAGTAGGAGGCGTATAAGAGATGAACAGTAAGGGTCAGTTTTCAATTATTGCGGCTTTGCTTGTTGCAGTAATCCTCATAGCCACAGTTATAATAACTTACTCTACAATACGCACTAGTCCAATACAGGTTCAGCCTCAAATATTAAGCACAATAGACGAAACAAACCTAGCCCTAAAGGAGATTTTGGGCTTCACAGTTGGCTATTATGGTTCCGTGTTGCAAGTGACTGGAAACACTTCATACGCAAAAGAACTAGCCATAAACTTCACTCGTAGTGGATTGGAGAACATAGCCAGAATGCATCCAGAATTGGGAGCATCATTCAATTTAAGTAGTGTGGACTTAAGCGTCTACTGGTATACTAACAGCAGTTGGAGTAGAGGAAGACTGGCTGTAAATTATAGCCTAGCTAATCTTGGATTGTATGGGATGACCTATGAAACTTCATGCGAATTAAAAGTGCAAGTAAAGGAAACAACCCCGAACAATCAGACAATATTAATCATAACTAAAGACGAAGATGAACCATTGATAAACCTTGGAAAACAAAACTTCAAATTTTACCGTTATATTTACGAAAACTCAACATGGATGTCAACTACTCCAAGCACTGAACTGAAAGTGGACGCCAACGGCACATACACCATTGACATTCCCTATGGAGTAGACCCCTCTTCTTACATCATCCAAGTTGAAGACCCTCGAGGATTAGTAGCAGTAGTTTCCTCTTTTAGCCGCTACACATGCACGTTAAACTGGAACAACACGGTTTACTCAACATTAAAAAACGCAACTGACGCAACAATAGTTGTGGAACTTTTGCAGAATGGCACAATGCGATGGCTTGGACAAAACTTGCAATTAACAACCCAAGCCAAACCCATCCCACCAATACCAGTAAAAGCAATCCACGTTAACCAAACAATAAACGACATAAACCAAGAAGTGCCATTCCAAATAGAAGACTGGGCTTCAGACTACAAAATTCCCTTAGGCTTAACCGGCAATGCAAGCGTTTTCGGCAATAGACACATGATAGTTTTCCTCATAAACCCAAACGTTACAAAAGTCACAATATGGTGGAACGGAAGCGACACAGCAATCCAAACACCACTTGCATACACTAATCGCTACTTCAACGATGACGTCTCTGATAGAACTTTAAGTAACGGGATACTTACAATTCAACTTGCATCCCGCGGTTTCGAAGTTACAGCAACCCGAGGAAGTGCAACAAGTACGGCGAAATTGATGCGCATAAACGGCAGGTATGACACTACCGATCCTGAGTGGGCATATGCCATATGCAATGGCATAGTTCGAGACGTTATACATGGTGAATCGGAATATTCTAACGGCATTAGTGGTTGTCCAAACTTTTACACACACATTGTGTTAAGCTTGCCAGCTAACGCCACCTACTACACTTATCAGCAACGCTTAATATTCTTGGATTCAGCGGACAGACAAAGA
>JARYMR010000136.1 GCA_029907045.1 Candidatus Bathyarchaeota archaeon | reverse complement strand
AGCTAAAACTTAACAAAACCACAAAACCCGCTAAAACCTTTGGGAGCAAACTAGAATTTAATTTTTCACAGCCTTTTACGGCGAAAAAAGCTAAAGGAAAGACAAGCAGTAAAATCCACCTATACGCTAATGGCGCTAAAGGAAAGATAAATGACAGCGAAGTTCCAACAAAACACCAAAGAACCCATACTTTAAGTTCAGAATTCCTAAATTTTCGAAATCCCAGAAAGGCGAAAGATAAAAGTGGAAGGTAACAGAAAAGTAAAAAGCCAACGGTATGCGCTATTCCATCGGCCATTAAAGAATAGCCCATAAGAGAAAGCCATTCTCGATATCCGCTTGCAACAATATCCTCAGTATATCTAGGTAAAACTATGTAGTCAGCATAAACTGTTAACATGAAAAGTGCCGTTGCAGGCAAACAAGCCGTGAAAATACATGTCGCAAATGGATAATTTTGTTTCTTTAGCTTTTCTAAAGCCACAGCGAAAACTATTACGAACATTATAATGCTAACAAGCTGGTGTGCCATAGCTACCAGCACCGCTAAGAATGAAAGAGTGCCGAACCATTTCCATTCAAATTCAGATGAACATTTTTGCAGTATTATTAGAAAACTAAACAGAAAGATTAGACCTAACTCGCATCTGAGCATATCCCATGAAATTCGTAAACCAACAAAATATAATGTAGAAAGCAGAGAAACCAATAATCCATTTGAGCTAGTCCACCTCAAACCTTTAGTTGCATACTTAAAAATTGCAAATCCCAAAAAACCATGCAAAATTGGAGGCAAAACCTTAAGAGAAACAATCAGTGGAACACCTGCTAAAGTTAAACCAGAAAGTAAAAGATAGAAAAGCGGTGCAGAGCCTAAAAACTCCCAAAAACCGACACCATAATTCATCCATTTCCATATTGCTGGAACATAATAGCTTATTGTGTCAAAACCAACAATGTATTTTCCCATGAGAATTTCAGGCAAAGCTCGAGCAGACAACGGTAGAAGGAAAACTAGAAAAAGATGAAAGTTTGAATTGAAACGTAAATTAGGAAATTTTAAATTTGAAAGATGCATTACAGAGTGGGAACTCCTACTGAAACCCACATGTTTTTCCAGTTTTCTCCGTTTTAACCCATTTCTTTGGTCTACGCAAAATTATGAGTGAAGCAGCGTAAAATGCTATAAAGGCTTGCAAAATCCAGTAAAAGTATATGAAGGGGAGCCAAAGTAGATTCGTTACTCTTCTGGGTTTTGAAATGTAGGCTAAGGCTAAGCCGCAAATAAAAATTGTCAATGTGCTAGTTATCGTCATTAGTTGCATCAAAACTCCCCAAAAAGCATCAAAAGGAAAAATCGAAAAGAAGGCACCGAACCCAGCTAAATAAGTTATTATAGAGGTAATTAATAGGAATGGTCCAAAAACTGTGATTTCAGTGTCAATGTTCTTCTTGTTAAGTTTGGTCATTAACATGCCATATTTGAAAGCAACTTCCATCGTTCCCCTAAACCATCTTACGCGTTGCCTAAACAGTTGCCTTAAATCAGCAGGGTTTTCTTGCCATGCATAAACGTCCGATGCATACCTAATTTTATAGCCTTTTTGCGTGAGCCTTGCGGATATTTCCATATCTTCTGAAAGGGCTTTTTCATCAAAACCTTTTATTTTTTCCAAAACATTCCTTCTTAAGAACTGGCAGCTTCCTTTCAAGTGAACAAACAAGTCTAAAACATCCTTGCCACGTAGATAGGTTTCACACCAAACAGCTTCTTCATATGAGATAAATTTAGTTAGCATATTTTCGTCTGAATTAATTGACAAAGTTCGTCCTTGAACGGCTGCAACCTTCTCGTCTTTGAAATACTTGCCAACATTTATCAAAATGTTGGGGTCTGGAAGGTTGTCTGCATCAAAAATTCCAACAATTTCTCCTTTGGCATGCTTAATTCCGTAATTTAGGGCTGAGGGCTTACCATCCGAAAATGGTTTCTGCAAAATCTTCAAGTTGCCATCATGTTCTTTTGAGTACTCCATGCAAATGTCCAGCGTCTTATCCGTTGAACCGTCCTCAACAACGATTATTTCCATTTTATTTTTTGGATAATTCAGCCTTAACAAAGCATCAAGCAATCTGCCAATAACTTTTTCCTCATTTCTAACAGGTACAATGATGGAAAAAGTTGGTAAAATTTTTCTATTTGAAAATTTTTCTGATGACTTTTTTCTGCTTTGTTGTAAGTTCCTAAAACCAACAGCTAAAATGGGTAGATTATAAAGCAACCAGGCTAAGACAAGGAATAATGCGCAAATTAAAACTGTGTATGCTATACTTAACAAGCACTTTATCTCTTCATTTGCTCAACAAACTGTTCGCAAATGTGCTTTGTTACTGTTGATATACATTATTGCAAGGAACTTCGCAAAAGATAGGTCTCTCATCCAACTTTCAGCAGATGGATTGCCAAATTTCTTGGCGAGTAGGCCAATCTTGCGAGCTAGGGGTAATCCAACTCTATATATGGTTTGGGAAATTTTATTTTCAAGTGCCTCTTCTATTTTCTTTAAAACCTTTACTAACGCCATGGTCAACCCTTGACTCCGTACTCTATCAGCAATTTTTATTGTCAAATCAATTAACGCACGGTCTAAACGAGTTAGTGTCTTAAACCATACTCCGCTTCTTTTGGCTTTTAACTTCGAAGAGAGCAATTCCTTTCTTCCCAACAATATACAAGAAACATCAGCCATTGAATTGTTACCCCTAAAAAATAATGTTCAGAATCCGAATAAAAAACTTTCCACATTAAAGATTATTAAGAAAAGTTTACCTTGCCTTCAAAATAGCATTAATAGAAAACCAAAATCTGTACGAAATTAAAGCATTGACCAACCTCTTTTCTATTAATGTCTTACTATAAAAGATGAGTTTCTTTTTTATTCCCATTCAATTGTTGCGGGAGGCTTATGGGTTATGTCATAAACAACGTGTGTGACTTCTGGTATCTCATTAGTTATTCTAGTCGAAATTTTCTCTAACACTTCGTATGGAATTCTTGCAAAACTTGCAGTCATCGCCTCGCGGCTTTCCACAATGCGAACAGCAACAACGTAACCATAGGCTCTGGCATCGCCTTTAACGCCTGTGGCTTTTGTATCGGTTAAAACGGCAAAATATTGCCACAAATTCTC
>JARYMR010000135.1 GCA_029907045.1 Candidatus Bathyarchaeota archaeon | reverse complement strand
GCCTAAAGTTCCACATAAAGTTCGAGTTTTCTAGAACTCTTAATAACCTATATTCGAGGTTTTTGGAAACGATTTTCTTAATAAGCCGTCTAACAAAGGTATTTTCGGTGAAAAACCGTGAAAATTGGAAAAAACAAAATATTGGCGTTGAATTTAGCTTTGCTTTTGTCGCTACCCATTATTGCAATGGCTGCCCCAACAGTAAATGCCGATGAAATAGAAGATATTCAAGAATTGCCAGTGCAGACCATTCCTAACTGGAGAGACGTATGGTATAAATTTGAAACTCCTTTGATAACATTGATTTTCCCAGCAAGTGGAAAGAAGCCTATGTTCTTATGGTGGTATACAAATGATAATAAAACAATTTATGTAGTGAAGTTTAAGGGAGTAATCGAATACTTGACATTTGATCTACCATACTATGACAGACGATACCATGCAGATAACCTGACAATACAACAGCTATTAACGGATAAATACATTGAACCTAAACTAGGCGGTTTTCAATATCAATGGCGCCAACAATTAAGAGACGCTATCATGGAAAAACTTCTGCTTGGTCTTATTGGTTTCCATTCGCCCTATTTACCATTTAGTGCCTGCACATGGGAACTGAAAGGTCCAGAACTTGTATCTAAAGACGATGTTTCCTATTGGTCCTTTAACTTCACTCTAAAGAATGTGCCCATGTGGCGCTTGGAATTTGCAGAAAACAACATACAAATTAGATGCAGGTTCTACAACACGTCAGTGACAGAAGAGTTCGACTCGGAACACAGCTATACTGTTGCAGCTGGGCAATTGAAGTTTGACTTTGTCGTAGGCAATTGGGAGTGGAACATAGATAAACTCAAAGATTTCATAGATTGGCTTAAAACATACCAGAACTTAAACATAACAATACCATCCTACAAGACAGGATTGGCTTTATGGATCAACATGGCTTCAATAAAACTTGAAGATATAGGCGCAGCAGAAAATGAAGTTCAAAGTCAATATCAAGAAACTGTCGAAACACAATCTCAGATGCGAGCCGTAAATATAAACGATGAATATTATACGATAAGCGAAAACAAAACACAAAATGAATATGAGCATCAAGTACGCGTAACCAGTCGCTTCAGAAACTGCGTGAGAGTGCAATATGCAAATGTTGAAGGAAACATTTCAGGATTTCTTGAGTTTGTTCCTTGGGCTAGACTTCTGAACGAAACTGGAGATACCGTGGATTATGTGAATGTTACTGCTTCTTACATTGCTGCTGGAGCGCATCTTAGATTATTCATTTGTTATCCATACTTTGGCGATTACACTTTGGAGCATGACCCCACCATTGGGCTTGCTTCAGCTCCCACACTTCCAACGTTAACTGGGCGGATGATGCTTGCGATTTTGATTGGGGCTACTTTGGTTATTGCTGTTGCTGTGGCTGCTGTTAGGATGCGGAAGAAGCCAGTTAACATAGTCAACATCTATTAGTTTCCTTTTTCTTTTTGTTTTTTGTTGGTGGATGTATCGTTTTTGGGAATAAAAGCTTATATTGTATATTGCTATACACTATTTAGGCGGCTTTGAAAAATGAGCAAAAGTTCAAAAACAGATGAAATCCGATGGCAAGTCATAAAAGCCATGCTTGAAGAGTTTCCAACATTAAAGGAAAGGGTCAAAAATTATCTAAAGGAACAAAAACACAACTAAGCGCTATAACCGCCTTATTTTATAATTAAAATTGATTTCTAGTTTCTCTTTAGAAGATGCGGAGGAGGAATCTTAACATCGTTCTTATAATTTTCACTTTCTGTTTTTAGAAGCTCCGTTATTTCCCGATAACGCACAAGAAAATTTAAGCCCTTATCAGTTGCCTTATAAATTTCTTTATCGTTCTCCACAATTTTGTCCAGCAATTTTATTTTTAACATAAACCTAAGATAATCATTCAGTTGTGTAAAGCTTAAATTTGCCCTATACATGATTTGGGTTTTCAAGGTTCCCTCTTTGGCGATTTCTAAAATTTCAGCAATAATGTAAAGCTTATCTCTCCTTTTCGAAGCGGGGTTCACGCCCCAATCACTCATTTCCCATATTCCTCTTTTAAAACAGCTTCTATACGAAAAAGTGGCTGTGGAATGTTTTAAATGGTGTTTCGCATGCTTGAGTATTTCAAATATCGAAATATTCTCTAGAACAAACTTCTATAAGAAACATTTAACTTCTATAAAAGAGAATGTTAAGAAAAGGTGAAAAAATGCTGATCGGGTTAATAGCTGACACTCATGACAATTTGCCAATGGTGGACAAAGCTGTAAAAAAATTAAATGAGGAAAAAGTTGAGCTTGTGCTCCACGCAGGAGATTACGTGGCACCCTTTGTTATTCCAAAATTTAAAGGGTTAAAGGCAAAGTTGATTGGCGTTTTCGGCAATAACGACGGAGACCGAGAACTTTTAAAGAAAAGATTCAGCGAAAATGAAAGTTTGGAAATACGGGGAAACTTCGCCGAAATAAAGGCTGAGGGCTTAAGAATTGCCTTGTTACATGGAACAGACGAAGAACTCTTAAAGGCTTTAATTGAAAGCGAAACCTTCGATATCCTTGTGCATGGACACACGCATAAAGCAGAAACTTATCGAAAAGGCAAAACATTGGTTGTGAATCCAGGCGAGGTTTGCGGATACTTAAGCGGCAAACCAACAATAGCTATATATGACACAGCAAAACACGAAGCAAAACTGATAACGCTATAAAATTTTGCCATTTTCCACTTCCCCTCAGTTTTGGCGTGTTAATTGGTATTGTAGGGTCTTCTTTTTCGGTTTGCCAGCATAAACAATTCAGCCAATTCTTTGTCGCTTGCTCCGTTTCGCATTGGCGTTAAAACATCTACGAGATTGTCGTTTCTCATCAAGCAAGGCTTAAGTTTTCCATCACTTGTCAGACGCAAACGTGTGCAATGCATACAAAATTCCGTGTTCTCTGTTGGATGCACAACCTCGACTGTTGCATCTGGTAGATGGTAGACATGACGGTTTTGCATGTAACGTCTGGTTTCGATTTTCACAGCCTTTTGCCTAAGCATATTTTCATAATCATCTAATGGTTTGTGGTTTGTCACATAATAATTGGGGCTTATGTTTAATGGTTCAAGCTCTATCAACTGCAAAACTGCGCCCGTTTCTCTTGCAAATTCAATCATTTCCAAAACTTCATTT
>JARYMR010000134.1 GCA_029907045.1 Candidatus Bathyarchaeota archaeon | reverse complement strand
ATGCTTCAGTTCGGGGGGTTCCCGCTCCCTTTTGGGAGCACCACGGTTCCCGAAGGAACCATGGTGGGAAGTCCCATTCAGGAATCCCCGGTTCTAAGGCTGCATGCGCTTACCCGGGGCTCTTTCGCGGCTTGTCACGCCCTTCTTCGGCGCTCAAGCCGAGCCATTCCCCAGACGGCGTAGCGTGTCGGGCTTTTGGTGGTGTCTGTTTAACGTTTTGGTGAATCGCTTTAAGGCCTGTGCATGGTTTCATCAATGAGCTTATAGGGCTCATTTAACCCTTCACCCCTAACCGAGGCGGTTGGGAGTTGCATCTTGTTTCCAGATAGCGTTTGCTATGTGGCTAAAATATTTCTGAAGCGGTTTTCGGGGATATAAGTATTGCGTCGTATGTAATAAGGGTTTTTGATTAGGAATTTAAGAGGTAAATGTTAATTTATTTTCATGTAAAAAATGAAATGAAGGTAGGCGCTTGTTGAAAACTCATCGACTTGTGGCTTCTGGAGGAGTGATTTTTCGAAGAATTAATGACGAATTTGAAGTGGCGTTATGTTTGAAGAGAAGAGAGAAGTTCTGGTGTTTGCCGAAAGGTTTGATTGAGAAGGGCGAATCTGCTGAAGAAACTGCCTTAAGGGAGGTTAAAGAGGAGACGGGATTGAATGGTGAAATAATCGCAAAAATTGGTGAAGTTCACTATAGCTTCTTTAGAGGGCGAAAATATTTCAAAACTGTTCATTTTTATCTTATGAAGCATGTTGGTGAATTTCCCACTAATCATGGTGCTGAAGTGGATGAGGTTAGGTGGTTTAAAGTTTCTGAAGCACTTAAAGTTTTGGCTTATGCCGAAGAAAAGAAAATTTTGAAGAAAGCTGAGAAATTGCTAAAAAGAAAGGTTTAGTTGGCTAATATTTTTATTTTCGTTGTTGTGATATGCGTATTGCACACGTGCGCCTCGGTAGCTCAGCCAGGTAGAGCAACGGCCTTGTAAGCCGTAGGTCGCGGGATCGATGCCCGCCCGAGGCTTTTGGTTTAATATGTTGTTAAATTGGATAGGCTTCCTACGATTTTGCTAGCCCCTCCCCTCTATAGATTTTCAAGTTTTAAGAATAATGGGATGGTTTATCCTTGCATTAGGGTTTTTAGTTGTTCTATTTCTTTTGTTAAGGCTGGGTATAGGTAGTTTAGGAGTTGGTTGGTTTCTGTTTCGTTGAAACTGATCATATTTAAATTTACACGTCCCACTAATTATTGCTGAGGAAAAACCGTGCCAGAATTTATACTATACTCTCGTTTGGGCAGAACAGACGCCAATTGGACGAGTTTGCATGATGCTGGACGCTTAGACATAGTTTACGAATGCGCTGTCGCAAGCCTCTTCCTATCCCATGCCATCCGCAAAAACATCACATTCCACGCCATACTTAATGGTCCGCCAAACCCGCCACAATACTTAAAAATTGATGGTGCAACTCTTCACGATGTGCGCACAGACCAGGAAACGTGGAAACAAATCCTAAAAAAAGTGTTATCCGGCAAACAGCATCCTGGCATTAGCCTATCCAAAACAAGCTTCGAAGCCCTAATAAGGGCTAAGGCGGAAGAATCAAAAATTTACGTTTTAGAAGAAGGCGGAAAGGACATATTTGAAACCAAAATCGACGCACACTCCGTTTTTGTTTTGGGCGACCATGTGGGTTTACCAAAAAAGGTTGAAGCTTTCGCTTTGCGTTTTGGCGAAAAGGTTTCTCTTGGCAGAAAGCCCTATTTGGCTGCTTCATGCATAACAATCTTAAACTATCTCTTAGACAGACAACAAATCCATATTCTAACATAACAATCCTTTAATTCTAAACATGCTGTTTCCTATAGTGTTGTGGTTGAGATGGCGGAACGTAAACAGAAACATGAAACCCAAGGCATCATCGAACTGGAAGCTGAAGAATCTGGTTTTGTTTTGGAACCAACACAAGTTGAAGTTGGTTCGGGATACACGGTATCCGTTAGCTATGACGAAAACGAAAAGCCCGTAATAGACGTGAAAACTTATGGCGAAGTGAATCTAACAAAACTTCGAAGAGAAATCGAACGCATATTTCCAAACGCAAAAATTCGACAATTAACACAAACATCCACAGTAACGGTTGTTAAGAAACGCAAAAAGAAAAAGAAATAAGCCATAAAGCAAATTTCTCGCCCAAAATTCTAAATCCCGAGCCGAGATTGAAAAACAAAAAGAACTTTCAAATATAATTTTCGCTTCAAAAACATCAAAAGCAACATGCAAATCTTCCGCTAAAAGGCACGATTAGTTTTTAAGCTTCCTTTAGGCTTTACTGAAAAATCTAACAAAACCCTACAGCGTGAAAACAAAAATGGAAAATGACGACAAAAGAGTTAGTTGGCTTTTCTAAATACACACAACAAGTGTACATTGGAAGTTGGTTTATTTTTCCACTAGTATCGATGCCCAGTTTCATTTACACTCAGATGAAATTTGTGATTTTTCCGATTTATAATTGTCAAGATTGTTTCCGTAATTAACGAGAAACAGCAAAATGTCACATCAACAACATCACGGAAATTCAAGAAACTCGTTTCATGTTCAACAATGGAAAGTTCAAATATAAAAAGTTTTTAAACAATTGAATTATCATTTATAATTTTATCTTGCTCCGCTCCCGGTGTCATGAGACGAGGGAGGGTTAAGGTGGCCCTTTTCCAGAAAAAGTGCGAGAAAGAAAGAATGAGAAAAAGGAGGAAAGAAAGTTGGAAGAAAAAAGCATAAAACTCGTTGCCTTGATATGCGCTCTGCTGATCTTCTCGCCGCCTTTCGTGAATGTTGGCCTTCAACAACTCCAACCAAAAATAGTACTTTGTCTGCATGAGAGAACGATTAAAACTTTCGAGATAGGAGGAACAACACACACCATTCCAATCAACAAAACCTACATAGTCTTTAGAAACGGTACGAAAATCTACAATGCATACCTAGAAACAGAACTTGTCAAGATAAATTATACAAAAGTGATGCCATCTCAAGGAATTCAAAGTGGAATTCAAAGCAGCTCAATCACTCCAATGGGAGAGCTGGTTCGAGATTGGTATGATGGTCTTCTCTTCATCTATGACTGTCCACTAAATTCAATTTACTATCCACATCCTGACCACTACTACACATACCCAGACCCAGCACATTTAATGTGCTGGAATTACCCATGGAACATCACTGGAGACACAATGAACAACATTCACATAACTCAAGATGAAATATCAGAAATGAAAAAGGAAGG
>JARYMR010000133.1 GCA_029907045.1 Candidatus Bathyarchaeota archaeon | reverse complement strand
GCCCAACATAAAATTTCCCATCTCCAGCCTTCTGCGCCTCCTCGGCGACTTTACTGCGACTTCCCGAAACTTTGACAACTTCGGCGCCGTAAAATTGGATTTGGTTAAACTTTGGTCCAGAAACATTTTCAGGAACATAAATTTTCGCCTTTAAATCAGCGCGGGCGGCATACGCAGCCATTGAAGCCCCAGCATTGCCAGAAGAATCTTCGCATATGTATCCACCCGCTTTTTTAACAAGTTTATGCACGGCGGAAAAAAGCACGGTTGAGCCTCTATCCTTGAAGGAGCCTGTTGGGTTCAGATTTTCAAGTTTGAAATAAACATTTTCTGAAAACTTGATTAATGGAGTCCAACCTTCCCCTAATGTTATAATATCCTCTTTTTTTACGTATGGAAGAAATTGTGCGTAACGCCAAAGCGTGTAGTCTTTTTTGGCAATTTTCCCTATTTTAAAATCAACAAAATTTTGCATTTCTAAGGGCTGGCCGCATTTAGGACATTTAAAATCTAAAAGATCAGTTGAAGGATGCCCGCAAAGGCTACATTTAATTTCATATTCCATAAAAACCACCAAAACGCGCTTAACTTCAATTATATTAATTCTCGACCTTTCTCGAAGGCTCTTAAGTTGGCGCTTAATGTTTTTGCGGGCACAGTTTCCTCGATGACTTTTTCCATGGTTTTGCCATTAACAATTTTTGTCAGTTTGATTAAAGCTCCCAGCATAATCATGTTTGCGTATGTTGTTTCTCCAAAAATTTTCCTACAAGTTTCGGTTATGGCAATTTTGTAAATTTTCGCCTTTGTTTTAGGGATGTTCTGCACATTTGTGCTGTCAACTATCAGTATCCCATCATCTTTAAGTTGGCTTAAATGCGCATTCAAAGATTCTTGGTTCATAGCGATTAATATGTCGCATTTTCTAACGGCTGGAAAACCAATTTTTTCATCTGAAATTATTACTTCGCTTCTCGCTAGGCTTCCTCGGGCTTCAGCGCCATAACTTTGTGTTTGCAAAACCTTCTTGCCTTCATAAGCAACACACTTACCCAATATTTGCCCAGCCAAGACAACACCTTGACCTCCGCTTCCACCTATTATTATTTCAATCTTTTTTGCCACTTTTCTGCGCCTCCTTCAACAAAGCGTAAACATTCTCCACCAGCGTTGGACGCCTCCTTTCCACAAACTCCCCAACAACAATTTTACCCTCCAAATTTTCTTCGCTCATACCTTCTGCCTGCTTGAATGGAATTGAGTTTTCTTTAAACCATTTTAGCATCTCCACAACATTTTTGAAGCCAACTCTTCTACCATAAGCAGTGGGGCACTGGGTTACAACTTCAATAAAACGAAAACCTTGCAACCTTATCGCCTTCTTAATTGACTCTTTCAATTCACTCGAGTGAGCAGTGGTCCATCGGGCTACATAGGCTGCACCCGCTGCAACTGCAAGTTTTGCGACGTCTAAGGGATGCTCAAAGCTTCCATAAGGTGTCGTGGTTGTGTGGGCTTTGTAAGGCGTTGTGGGCGCCACTTGTCCACCAGTCATGCCATAAACCATGTTGTTCCCCATTATCACAAGAATGTCCGTGTTTCTCCTTGCAGCATGAATAAAGTGGCTTAAACCTATACCGACTATGTCACCGTCTCCTCCAAAGACTACAACATGAAAGTTTGGTTTTAGGAGTTTTATGCTAGTTGCTGGAGGTATGCTTCTCCCATGAAGCGTGTGAACGGAATCAGCCTTAAAATATGGCGAAGGAATCCAAGATGTGCAGCCTATACCGCTTGTAAAAATGAAATTGCTCAAATCCTTATAGCCCAGTTCATACACAGCCCTCAAAAAAGTGTCGCTTAAAGCGAACAAACCGCATCCTGGACAGAAGGGCAATCGCAAATCTCTCATATAATTACGACTTGAAAAAACTTCATCCATATTGTTCACCGACCTCTCAAAATTTCAGCCAAAATCTCCTCAGGCGTAATCATCTCTCCTCCACCAATTTTATTCAACGGAACAACTTCTCTAGAACACGCAACTCTCTTAACCTCATAATATATCTGCCCAAGATTCATCTCGGGAACAATTATTTTCTCAGCGGATTCTGCTAACATTGCTATTTGCTTTTCTGGGAAGGGCCAAACGGTTTTTAAGCGAACATAACCCGTTTTCACTTCCTTAGGTTCTGCAGCCTCAACAGCTTCGTAAACGGCTCTGGATGTGCACCCATAAGAGACTATGCCTACTTGGCAGTTGTCAACGTTATAGGTTTCAACTTCCACTATGTCGTCCACGTTCTTTTTTATCTTATTGTTGATAGCTTCTAACATGCGCCTATGCACTTTCGGGTCTGCTGTAAATCGGACTCCGTATTCATCATGGGTTGAAGCAGTCACGGCAACATTGAAACCTTCACCAACTGAGGGCATGGGCGCCACATTCTCTAAACCAAAAAAAATCTTATCTTCGGCTTTGGGCTTTTTCCTGTTTATTATTTCAATGTCTCCTAATGACGGAATCGCAACTTGTTCTCTAACATGAGCTATAATTTCATCAGTTAAAACAATGACTGGTGTGCGATATTTTTCAGCCAAGTTAAAAGCCCTAATTGTAAGCTCAAACAGTTCCTGTACAGAGTTGGGCGAAAGCGCAATGGCAGAATAGTCACCATGCGTCCCCCAACGAGCCTGCATTACATCGCCTTGCGCAGCCTTAGTGGCTTGTCCAGTGCCCGGTCCAACCCGTTGCACATCAACAACAACGCATGGCGTTTCTGTCATGAAACCCCATCCAATTGTTTCTTGCATCAAGCTGAAGCCTGGTCCAGAGGTGGCTGTCATAGCCTTTGCTCCACACCAACTCGCACCCATAACAGCACCAATAGAAGCTATCTCATCCTCCATCTGCATGAAAACGCCGCCGACTTTGGGGAGTCGCTCCGCCATGTATTCGGAAATCTCGTTTGCAGGAGAGATGGGATATCCAGCGAAAAATCTGCAGCCAGCGATTATTGCTGCTTCAACACAAGCCTCATTTCCTTGCCAGAAAACTGTTTTTGAAGCCATTTTTCAAGCTGCCTCTTTTCCTTTTGTTGTTGGCATCACATTAAACTTTATTCGAGTATTTTACGCTTTAAACCTTCTGAAAATCCTTTCACCTTTTAACTTCATTCTCATATATTTCTGAAACAAACTCGCCAATGGCTGGCGCAGCCGTCAAACCCGGCGACTCAATACCTATCAAATTTATGAAGCCAAACAAACCCTTATCAGCTTCATGCCTTATAACAAAATCTCTGAAGCCTTCCCCTGGACCTTGAAGTTTTGGTCTTACTCCAGCAAAATCGGATGTTAGTTGATAATTGACGATGCA
>JARYMR010000132.1 GCA_029907045.1 Candidatus Bathyarchaeota archaeon | reverse complement strand
TACGTTGTCAAAGGTGATAGTGGCATTTGAAAACCAAACGATTTTAGCAGAAGATGTTGTTCCCGAAAATCAGATAATTATAAAGCCAAGCGAAACCGCCGTCATTCTATGCGTGTTTGATTGGGGAAAGTATCCAAATACGAAAATAGTGGTGACAATTTTCACAATAGAAGGGATAGAAACCTCAACAACATTCCACATTCCATAATTAGCCCATAACCTTTATTTTCTCTGGTAGGCTTAACTCAGATTCTTTAAGGAGATTTAGGGCTTGACTAAGGTAAAGGTTACTGAGAGAGTTCGCACTATAGAATATGCCATTCGTGATGTTATTGTTTATGCAAAAGAGTTGGCGAAGACTGGCAAAAAAATTTATTATCTGAATATAGGGGATCCGGTTGCTTTTGATTTTGATACGCCACAGCATATTAAACGGGCTTTGATGAAGGCTGTAGAGGAGGGGGCGAATGCTTATTCGGCTTCTGAAGGGTTATCAGAACTTAGGGAAGCTATAAGCCAGAAAGAGAGGAGAGTTAATGGTGTTGATGTTTCTGCTCAGGATGTTATTGTTACTTCTGGAATTTCTGAGGGTATTCAGATGGTTATGGCGGCGCTTGTGGATGCTGGAGATGAGATTCTTCTTCCGGGACCAACTTATCCGCCTTACATTTCTTATGCAAAATTTTTTGGTGGAAAACCCATAACATATGAGACTGTTGAGGATAAGGGCTGGCAGCCGAACATTGATGATTTGAAGAAGAAAATTTCGAGGAAAACTCGGGGAATCGTAATTATTAATCCGAATAATCCTACCGGAGCCCTTTATGGGGAGAGAGTTGTAAAGCAAATTTTGGATTTGGCTGGGGAATATGGGATTCCAGTTTTGTCTGATGAAATTTATGACCAAATAGTTTATGAGAGAAAGTTTGTCAGCACAGCATGTTTAGCCAAAGATGTTCCTGTTATAGGGTTTAATGGTTTTTCGAAGGCTTATTTGATGACTGGTTGGAGGCTTGGCTACGTATATTTCCAAGACCAAAAAGGTGAACTTCAAGAAGTGAAGCAATGCGTAGAAAAAGAGGCAAGGATAAGGCTTTGCGCAAACACGCCGGTTCAAAAGGCGGGGGTTGCAGCTTTAAATGGACCACAAGACCACATAAGGGATATGGTTAAGAAACTTAAGGAAAGAAGAGACCATTCTATAAAAAGATTAAACGAAATTGATGGAATTAGCTGTACAAAGCCTGAAGGAGCCTTCTATGTCTTTCCAAAAATTCATGAAGTAGGACAAAAATGGAGAACGGATTTGGAATTTGTTTTGGAACTTTTGAAGGAGACTGGTGTGCTTCTTGTTCATGGTTCAGGGTTTGACCCAAATTATGGTGCGGGACATGTTAGGGGTGTTTTCCTTCCACCGCTTGAGACGCTTGAGGAAGCCTTTAACAGAATTGAGGAGTTTATGAGGAAGAGTAAATAAAGGGATTAAAGTTTGCGTTACTGGTAAATTGGTATTCCTTCTTTTGGGTCTTGAACAATTTTTGCAAATTCGGTCATTAGTTTCTTGGTTACTGGACCTGGATTTCCATTTCCTATCATTCTTTTGTTTATTTCTTTCACTGGCACAATTTCGGCAGCAGTCCCAGTGAAGAAAACTTCGTCAGCGTTAAACAATTCATACGGTGTTATGTTTTTCTCGATAACCTCATATCCAAGCTTTCTTGCAAGTTTCATCACTGCTTCTGCTGTTATTCCTGGTAATGCGCCTGTATAGCTTGGTGGTGTGAATATTTTTTCGTTTTTGACTATGAATATGTTTTCAGCCACGCCTTCACATATGAAGCCGTTTTTGTCGAGGCATATGGCTTCGTCGACGCCGTTTATGTTTGCTTCAATTTTCGCCATTATGCTGTTGAGGTAGTTGAGGGATTTTATTTCATGTGTTGTTGCATCCACAGGGTCTCTTTTAACCCATGAAATCATGGCTGTGACTCCTTGTTCTTTGGCTTCGCTTTTATGCAATTTTATGGTGTCTGTTATTACGATAATTGTGGGTTTTGAACATTTTCTCGGGTCTAATCCGAGGTCGCCGACGCCTCTTGTTACTATTAGGCGAATATAAGCGTCTTTTAGGTTGTTTCTTCGAAGGGTTTCCAAAACGGTTTGTATCATTTCTTCTTTTGTCATGGGAACTTGCAGCATTATCGTGTGAGCTGAGCGGTATAATCTCTCAATGTGCTCTTTAAGTTTGAACACTATGCCGTTGTAGGCGCGGATTCCTTCAAAAACTCCATCTCCATATAAGAGTCCGTGGTCGTAAACAGAAATTTTTGCTTTCGATTTTGGATAATATTCTCCATCTATAAACACAAGTAGTTCTTTTTCCAACAACTTTCCCCTCAAACTGGAGAACTTAGTCTATTTGGTTAAGGTTTGATATAGTTTTTGCCAGAAAAGGCTACTTTTTAATATTATTAACCATAGAATTGGGGTCTTTTGGAAAGATGCTTTGGTAAGGGTAAAGGCATAAAAGGCTTGTCTTGAGTTGTTTCTTTAACTTCGCTTATTAGTTCTTCAAGTTTTATCTTGCGGATTTTTTCAGCTTTTCTGTCTCTTACGGCTAAGATATTTAATTCAGCTTCTTTTTGTCCCACAACAACTATGTATGGAACCCATTCCATTTCTGCTTCTCTGACCCTCTTTTGTAAGGTTAGGGTTCGGTCATCTATGTCCACCCTTATGCTATTTTTCTCCATTTTTCTAGTTATTTCCTCGGAAAAGTCCATATATTTGTCGGATAATGGGATTATGCGCACTTGTGTTGGAGAAAGCCATAAGGGAAGCATTGGTGGATTGCCCGTTTGTTGTTTTTTGTAGGCTTTCTCTAATAATGCGTATATGCATCTTTCAATTGCGCCGCTAGGAGAACAATGTAGAATTAAGGGGTGTCTTTTTTCGCCTTTCTCATCCACATAGGTTATGTCGTATCTTTTTGCATTTTCAACATCTATTTGGTCTGTAGATAGGGCTGCAGCCTTGTTTTGATTGTCCACATAGTTAAAGTCCCATTTTAGTCTAAAATAGAAAAAGCGTTCCTTCCACATCTCAACAAGGAATGGTTTGCCAAAGATTTTTGCCAGTTCAGCAATGAAATCTTTGTTTTCTTCATAGAAGTCTTGTGTGAACCGCAACGCTGCCTCATAATCATCTTTTGACAAGCCTATCTCCTCAAGAATTTTCATGCTAAGCTTGAACCTTGTTATGAATTCTTTTTTGGCTTGTTCCAAGTCTGTGCAAAAAGCGTGACAGTCAGGCATGGTAAAAGCTCTTAAACGCCTTAAACCCACAACTTCTCCGCTTTTTTCCCTTCTGAAACTGTAACGGGTTAGTTCGTAAACTTTTAATGGCATGTGCTTGTAAGAAAATTGCGTGTCATGAACCATCAAGAACTGCCCAAAGC
>JARYMR010000131.1 GCA_029907045.1 Candidatus Bathyarchaeota archaeon | reverse complement strand
AGTTTTGGATAGTTTAGGGATTAAGCGGTATTGTTGTAGGCGGATGTTGCTTTCGCATGTGGATATTATAGATGAAGTTTTGCGCTTTTACGAAGAGGCTGAAAAAAGAAAAGAGGCTAAGACTTACTATTGAAGAGGAAAGCTGATGTCCACAGTTATTGAGGATATAATTGCAAGAAAAGTTTTCAACAGTCGAGGAGAAGAAACAATAGAAATTGATGTCATAACAACATCTGGTTTTGGAAGAGCCTCAGCCCCCGCTGGAGAAAGCCGCGGAAAAGCCGAAGTGGTTTATTATCCGCAAGGCGGAGTAGACCAAGCATTAAAGAAAGTTGAAGAAGTTATAGCTCCAGAAATTGTTGGATTGAATGCTGATTTTCAAGAGGAAATAGATAGGACACTTCATGAGATTGATGGTTCAAAGGATTTCAGAATAATAGGCGGAAACACAGCCTTCGCCATTTCCCTGGCTAATGCGGAAGCCGCTGCAAACTCTTATGGATTATTTCTCTTCCAATATTTAGGAGGACAAGTCGCCAACGAACTGCCCTACCCTCTCGGAAACACCATAAGCGGCGGAAAACACACAAGTGGAAAATCTCCAGACATTCAAGAATTTTTGGCACTTCCCTATGGAGCTGAATCCTTCTTTGAAGCAGCAAATGCCAACGCCAAAATCCACAAAAGAGCTGGCGCACTACTCAAAAAGAGGGATAAGCTTTTTGGTAGTGGAAGAAGTGATGAAGGAGCCTGGATTGCCAACATTGACAATTTAGACGCCCTTGAAGTTTTGGCTAAAACTTGCGAAGAAGTCAGCAATGAGGTGGATTTCGAGTGCGGTTTTGGATTGGATGTTGCAGCGTCATCCCTCTGGGATGAAAAACAAAAAGTTTACTTATACGCCAGAGAAGGCAAAAAACGGGATTCTGGCGAACAATTAGAGTTCATTTTAGAAATTATCAACAAATATCATTTAGCTTACGTTGAAGACCCCTTCCATGAAAGGGACCTTGAAAATTTTGCGGAATTAACTCGAAAAGTTAAAAAATGTCTAATATGCGGAGATGACCTCTTTGTCACAAATAGCGAGAGGTTAAACCGTGGAATAAAGATGCGTGCCGCAAATGCTGTCATAATTAAGGTAAATCAGATTGGCACCCTCACAGACGCTTTGGAAACGATTGAAATGGCGAAAAGAAATGGATACACGCCCGTAATGTCGCACCGTTCAGGGGACACATGCGATTGGCACATAGCTCATTTGGCTGTGGCTTTCAAATGCCCAATAATAAAGACGGGTATTGTTGAAGGGACTCGCATAGCCAAAATAAACGAGTTAATAAGGATGGAGGAGTTTTTAGGAGATAGGGCTAAAATGGCAAGCATCCCAATTCTTAAAGGAGGATAAAAAGTTGTCAGAAGACGAAGAAGGAAAAAAGGCAAAATTTGAAGAAGAAGCCGCAGAAATAGCCGCAGAAGAACTTTTGCTGCCTCGAGACACGCTGCTTTCCGCAGGAATACATATTGGAACAAGAATGAAAACGGGAGACATGGAGCAATTCATATACCGCGTAAGACCAGACGGCTTATTCGTCTTAGACGTTAAAAAAACAGATGACCGAATAAGAATTGCCGCCAAATTTCTGGCAAGGTTTGAACCAGCAAAAATTGCCGCAGCAGCAGCCCGCCTTTACGCCCAAGAACCAGTCAGCAAATTCTGCCAAGTGACAGGGGCAACTCCAGTTGTTGGACGCTTCATTCCAGGACTTTTATCTAACCCATTATATCCAAATCGTATAGAACCAGAAGTGCTCATAGTTTCTGACCCGCGGGCAGATTCCCAAGCCGTTAAGGAAGCAGCATCAGAAGGAATTCCAGTAATCGCTTTATGCAGCACAGACAATGAGTTTTCTGGAGTAGACCTTGTCATACCAACAAACAATAAAGGCAGAAGAGCCTTAGCCATTATTTATTGGCTTTTGGCGAGACAAATATTGCGGGAAAGAGGCGAATTGCCACCAGACAAGGATTTGCCCTTAACAATTGAAGATTTTGAGGCGAAAATTTCAAAGGAAGAGGAGGAAACCTAAAGAAAATGGCGAGGATTCGGCGTCCATGCCAAGCAGGAGCCTTCTATGAAGGGACAGCCGAATCATTAAAAAGACAAATAAAAAACTGCTTTCTCCACGAACTTGGACCTGGAAAAATTCCAGAAGTTGCCAAGGCTGGACCGAGAAACATAATAGGTTTGGTTTGTCCTCATGCGGGGTACATGTTTTCTGGTCCAGTGGCTGCCCACGCCTATTACCAGTTGGCTTTAGATGGCAAGCTAGATGTTGCGGTTGTTTTTGGTCCAAACCATACTGGTTATGGTAGCGCCTTAGCTGTTATGGATGAAGGAGTTTGGCGCACACCATTAGGCGATGTGGAAGTAGACGGCGAAACCGCCAAACAGATAGTACGTGAGTCGCGTATAGTTGATGTGGATGAATCTGCTCATCGCTTGGAACATTCTATTGAAGTGCAACTTCCATTTTTACAATACCTTTACGGTTCACAATTCAAGATTGTTCCCATTTGCTTTTTGATGCAAGATTTATCCTCAGCAAGGGACGTTGGCAAAGCCGTGGCTAAAGTTTTGGCTGGAAAAAACGCCGTCATAATAGCTTCTTCTGATATGACGCATTATGAACCTCAAGAAAGGGCGGCTAAAAATGATAGGTTGGCGCTGGAGGCTGTGGAAGCTATGGATGAAGCCAAATTTTATTCAACTATTGAAGCTTATAACATAAGCGCTTGTGGTTATGGTCCCATATCCGCCTTAATTGTTGCTGCAAAGGTTTTGGGTGCAAAAGAGGCAAAAGTGTTATGTTATAAGACAAGTGGAGATATAATTGGCGACTACTCAAGCGTGGTTGGGTATGCTGCCGTCTGCTTCAAAAAATAGTGGTGTATAATGGAGGTTGTTGCCTCAGCTCCAGCCAAAGTTATACTTTTTGGAGAACACTTCGTCGTCTACGGCGAACCAGCCATGGTTATAGCCATAGACAAAAGAGCTTACGCAAAAGCGGAAAACCGCAGCGACAAACGCCTTTACATACGCTCCTTAAACCTAAACCTTGCAGCATACTTTGAAGGAGAAAATTTCAAAATTGAAAAGGGCGACTCAAAAGAGGCAAAGATAAAATTCGAACCAGTTAGGCTTGCCATCCAAAAAGTTTTAGAAAAACACGGCGAAACCTCTGGATTAAACATTGAAATCAACTCAACAGTTCCAGTTGCTGCTGGCTTAGGGTCTTCAGCCGCTGTGGTGGCCGCAGTAACCATGGCTGTTAGCAATTTATTGAATGTGAATATTTCGAAGGAAGAAGTTTTTCGCATAACCTATGAAGCAGAAAAAATTGTGCACGGCACTCCATCAGGGATAGACCCTGCAATTGCCACTTTTGGTGGAGCCTTATTGTTTCAGATGGATACTGGATTTAAACCCTTAGAGGTGAAAATGGATATTCCCCTTGTCATA
>JARYMR010000130.1 GCA_029907045.1 Candidatus Bathyarchaeota archaeon | reverse complement strand
CTTTCCAGTGATGACTTCAACAGAAGTTTCTCGAGTAGCGGAAGCCGCCCGCAAGAGTGGAAGCAGTATTTTGGCGGATGGTGAACAAAGGATTAGGGCTGAGGGCGTTGAGGTGGAAACTTTGCTTAAGGAAGGACATACTGTTCAAGAGATTGTTAAAACGGCGACGGAAGGCAATTTTGATTTAATAGTTATGGGTGCTCGGGGCATAAGCAAGATAAGAGAATTGCTTTTAGGAAGCGTGAGCGATGGGGTTATTCACCACGCAACCTGTCCAGTTTTGGTTGTTAAATTGGCTCAACAATCAGAAGATTATGCTTGTTCGCCACAATCCTAGCCTTCAATTTAGCTCCCACAAGTATTTCTTCAGCATTAATTAGAGTTAAGCTTCTATCTCCCTTCTCTGTTACTGCTAACTTCTCTCTTTTAAGCCATCCTGGACCAACAACTCTGACCCTTACTATTTCATGTTTTTTATAGGGAATTGGAAGCATAGCCCTTTTATGAATTCCAAAATCCTTCGGATTTAAAACAAGTTTAACTTTAAACTCTTTTTCCCAAATCCTTAATTGATCATAAAATTTTTTCCACGAAAGTGGTTTGGCTCCCTTAACTTTTCTTCCATGCTTGTGGATTTCGTATTTCTGAACTCCCAATGAAGGAGAAGTTTTTGTTTTGCACATATCTTTTGTTAAACTTATTATTTTTGGAATTTCCACATCATTTATTCCAGGAATCCAAACTGGAGCAACTAGCAAGTCGATTTTAGTATTTGAAACTATATGCTGCATTAGCTCAACAATTTTTTCTACATCATACCATTCTGTGTCAGCCAATTTTTTAGCCAAAATTGAATCTAAAGCGTCTAAGGATAGGTTTATGCGTTTCAGACCAGCCGCTGAAAGCGCATCCACAAGGTTAATGGTCAATGTGGAGCCGTGCGTTTGCATTGAAACGGTTTCTACACCGTCCATTTGGTTTAAGGATGCAACAAGCTCCACAATTTTCGGATATGTGATGGGATCTCCCACGGTATCTATGTGTGCTTCAATGTGGCGTCTTCCTTTAAAAACAACAATTTTCTCAAACTCTCTAACTAAATAGTCATGGGGTACTATGTATTCTGTTTGACGTATTTTTGATTTTGGACCAGCATTTGTGGAGCAGAAAACGCATGAAAGGGGACATGTTGAAATTGGACGCACTTGGATTATGTTTGTTCCCCTATCAATTAGTCCAAAGGCTATACAACCAACTAACGGAATAGAATCTGAAACTTCAAACAACTTAGTTTCCATCTTAGACCATATTCTCCGAAAGGTTTATCTTAAACTTTTAAGGCAAAATTTTGCTGCAAAATGGAGGCAAGCCGACTAAATAATGTTTGCATGTGATTTGAATGGCGTATACGCTTTGCCTATGGGAGGGAACGTGTATGCTAAAATCTTCAGTGCTGCTACTTATCGCTTTAAGTACTCTAAACTCTTTAGGAGTCGGCTTGCTAGGTCCAATATATCCAATGTTTGTTGTTAATCGTTTCTCAGCATCCTTCGTTGACATAGGCTTGTTGTATGCTGTTTTTTGTTTGGTTGCAGCAATTTTTAAGACACCAGCTGGGAAACTTGTGGATATTCACGGAGAAGAAAAGGTTTTCTTTATTGGCGTTATGGTCGGTGCTTCCTGTTCCCTAGCTTATATCATTGCATCCAATTTGATGCAACTTTATATTATCGAATTTTTCTTCGGAATATCCTACGCCCTTCAACGCCCATCCCTCCTCACCTTAGTTAGTAACCTCGGCGGTAAAGAAAGAAAAGGCTTGTTTTTGGGCATGTTCGAATCCTTTTATGATGTTGCTGAGGCTATTGCTGCAATACTATCCACCCTAATAGCGAGCAAAGTTGGATTTGAACCACTATTTTTAATATGCTCCAGTTTCCAAGCAACAACAGGATTTTTTGTTTTGAAAATTTGGAAATAAGACACTTAAAACACAGATTTTGAGCGCATTTAGCCAAAAGGATATTTTAAATTTGCTGGCGAATGGAAAAACTTTTCTCTAATTAAAAGTAATTATGTGTGGTGTGAAAATTCAAAATGGAGAGAAAGGATTTTCTTCAGGAACCAGTAAAGCACATAAGAATCAATGGAAAAATGACTGTAGACGAATTAATTCAGCAGTTTAAAAATTCTGGTTCTTTTGGGGCTGGAAGACTTGCCACAGCATGCGACATATATGAGCGGATGCTGCGAGACAAAGATTGCACAGTGTTTTTAGCTTTGGCTGGCGCTCTTGTTCCTGCTGGAATGCGCGCTCTCATTGCGAATCTAATCCGAGAAAGATTTGTTGATGTGGTTGTAAGCACCGGGGCAAACATGGTTCATGACGCAATAGAAGCCTTGGGCGGGCATCATTACAAGGGACATTGGAACGTAGATGATAATTTGCTTTATAAATATCACATATACCGCATATACGACGTTTTTGTACCAGAAGAGGATTTCACAAAAATGGATTATAGAGTTGCAGAAATGTACGAAGAAATAGCAGCTGAAAATTTTGGAAAAGCTCTTTCTTCAAAGGATTTTACATGGGAGTTGGGGAAAAGGCTTAGCGATCCAAACTCTATTTTGAGGGCTGCTTATGAAGCGAAAGTTCCAATTTTTCTTCCAGCGGTTCGAGATTCAGAGTTTGGTTATATCCATTGGCTTCATTCTTCAAGGGAAAAATGCCAAAACACCCTTATAGTGGACGCATTCAAAGATGTGCCACAAATAGTTGAAATCTGTAGGCGCTCGCCCATAAATGGCATGATAGTTCTCGGTGGAGGAGTGCCACGCAACACTGTTCAATCTGCTGCTCTTGCATCAAAAAAGGGCATGGACTACGCCATAATAATAACCATGGACCGCCCAGAAACAGGCGGATTATCAGGCTCAACTTTAGAAGAAACCATTAGCTGGGGAAAAGTGAAGAGCAAAGCCAACAAAGTTATGGTTATAGGCGACGCCATGACCCTTTTCCCAATAATCGTCGCTTCAGTCATGGAAAGGCTTGGCGAAGATTTTAAGCGGGCACCATCCCAAAGCACAGAGTCGCTCATGACCTTGGAGGCGCATTAAATGAAAGGGAAGCAAAAGTTTTGTGGAAACTGCGGCAACCACAACGTCTATGAATACCCAGAAAAAATCTTCTGCACAAAACGCTACTCAAAAAATGAAGACCCAATAGTGGAAACGTTATGGTGCTGCCCAGAATGGAACCCACGCAGCCAAGAATGCTACTGCACAGAAGAAGCCCTAAACAAGCGAAACAAAAAATAACCCACCTCTTTCTTTAATTTAACATTAAAGTTATTACATAGATTTTAAAGTTTTATAACATAGCCCGGTGGTGTAGTGGTCAAGCATGGAGGCCTCTGGAGCCTCTGACGAGAGTTCGAATCTCTCCCGGGCTACCACCGCTTAGGCATGAATTTATACTTTTTTGGTTTTCGTTTTCTCGTATTTCTTTCAGCATTTGTTGCTTTAGCGCCGTGGTGAGTTGGTGTAGCTGACTTTGCTCAAGCTGGCTCTGACCTATGACAGTTCTGTGGGGCTGTGTGAGGGCTTC
>JARYMR010000012.1 GCA_029907045.1 Candidatus Bathyarchaeota archaeon | reverse complement strand
CAGTTTCATTTTTTGGCTTTAGTTTGCATGTTTAAAATTTTCCACAAAGTTAAAGCTCCTTTCTTATGCTGGTTTTTGAAAAAATGAAAACTGCACATGAAAATAGCAGAACAATGGTGAAGGATGGGAAGACGCCCGCGTATTGGAGGGTTGTTGCAAATATTAATCCACTAACTATTGGTCCAATTGTTTGTCCAACATCCATTATCATGTCAAGAAAACCCATGGCTGTTCCAACAAACTCCCTAGGCGTAAGCTCACTGATTAATGCTGGCGTTGCAGCTGTTACTGTTGCGAATCCAATTCCATAGGCAACTGAAAACAGAAGCAGAATTGGGAATTGGTGGAAAAATGGAATAGCCAAAAGTGGAAATCCGCTGATTATACAGCCCACCACTATTGGAATTCTCCTCCCAATTTTGTCTGACATTCTGCCCATGTATGGTTTGGCAAAAATTGGCACAGCTATAAGGCTTGCAGTGATAATGCCGGTTAAAAGCCAGTCAAAACCTATGAACTCCTTCAAATAGCCAGAAATATAAAATTCGAAAGCGCCGTAAACATAATATTGGCAAGCTTGAACTAGGCAGACTGTTAAAACCGCACGGTTTCTGATTGTTGTTCTCCAGCCCTGAAACATTTTTGGGATGATGTCTTCTCTTTTTCCGCTTTGAATATTGATGGATTCTTTACTTTTAAAAAGAAATGGCAAGGCGGTGAGTAGGGCTGTTAAGCCAAAAACGCCAACAGCCAAGTAAAGCACGTGAAAGTTGCTGTTTGTCACTGTGAGTATTGTTGCCCCCAAAATGGGCGCTATTCCCCTTCCAACATATGTTGAAGAAGAGAAAAGCGAAATTTTCTCTCCACGTTTTGTTGGAAAGGCTTCGGCTATGGAGGCTTCTGCCACTGGAACAAAAATTGCTGTGGCAAATCCATGGTAAAAGCGGACTATTATGAGTTGCCACCACTCAACAATTAAAATGTAGAGAAATGGCGCAGAAGCAAAAACAAAACCCGACGTAAACAAGAACTTTTTCCTTCCAAAAATATCTGAAAGGGAAGCCGCAGGCAAACTAATCAGTATCCCAGGAATCGTTGAAGCTGCACCTACAACACCGCTCCATTCTGCCGGGGTTCCTAGGCTTGAGGCGAAGGGTTTTAAAATCGGGTTTTTCGACATTGTGGAGCTTAATATTGCAAGCGTACCCATTATGCAAATTGTCCAGAAAATGCTATTTTTCGTATGGGAATCCATCAGGACAAGCCAGCTAAATCCTTGTCTCTTCACGCATTTTGCTTCTTAAAAATTCGTTCTGTTGTTTTTGGTTCATTTTCGCCAGTTCATCCTTATACTTTTCGCGGAGAAGCTTAAGCCTACAATAGCTGTAAAGCGCCTCATAAACATACCCAGCCTTCCTAACTGCTTCAAAATCATCCTTCACATTGAACCTTGCCCCAGTCATTATGGCGCTTAACCCAAAACCCTCAACAGCCCCTCGGGTGTCATGTGTGTCTGCTGAATGGACAATTTTTGCAAGTTCATGAAGCACCGGGTCACTAACATTATATTCCTCTATTATGGTTTCAAAACTGCACCTTCCATTTCTATGCCCTAGCTTAACCCCAGGTACATCAAAGGGTATTGCTCCCTCCTTCTCTACAACTTCTGCAATTTTCTCCGTTGGCACAAAAATGAATTCGGCTTCTGGATCAATGAATTTTTTAATAAGCCATGGGCAAGCAGTTCTGTCAACGTGAACAAATTCACGAGTCACCCACTTCATAAGACTGCACCATTTTGAAGTAAGCGCATCTACGGTTAAAGTTTTCTTGCTTTAAATCGGTTCAGAGTTTTCACCGTAAACATTTATTATAACTCAATTGCTTTCATTAAAAACGGAAAGCATCATGGTTATCCAAATTCGATGCTTTGATGGCAAAGACCTGCCAATCCTCGTTAAACTACTCAATGAAAAATATGCAGATTCATACGAGTTTGTCCCTTACACTTTAGATGGGCTTCTTTCCAGCATTAAAGAGGATAATCTAAAGGTTTTGTTGGCTGAAGAGAATGGTGAGGTTTTGGGTTCTGCAGCCTACCATGAGGGACATTGGGGAGAAGAAATAGAATGGCTTGCCGTTTCCAAAATTCCAAAACAAAAACTTGTAAAAGAGGCTTTGGTGAGCGAAGTTGAAAAACAAGTTAAGGGCGAAGCAGTTTTCACGGTTGTTGATGCTGAAAGCCCAGAAATTGAAGAGTGGATTGAAAGAGGCTATAAGGCTGAAGGTGGCTTATATCACATGGTGGCTAGGCTTGATGGGTTAAAGTCCCTTCCAAAAATTCCAGAAGGCACGGTTCTCCGAAGCCTAAAGCCAGATGAAGAGGAAAAGTTTGTAGAAGCCGTAAACGCTGGATTTGGCAGAGAAAGAGTAGCCTTGGGCAATATTGAAAGGTGGAAAAGCGAATCACCCCCATTTAATGAGGATTGGATTCATGTGGCAGAACGTGACAATAAGATTGTTTCTGTTGTGGTTTCCAGACCAGACACAGAATACAACAAATTTTTCAATAGCAAAAGGGGCTATCTGGGTCCAGCAGCTACCCTTCCAGAATATAGAGGGAAAAATCTTGCATCAGCCCTCACATGCCGAGCCATGAACTTCCTCTATGAAAAGGGAATGAACTCTGTAGCGCTATACACTTCTGAAGAAAACATTCCATCCATAACCCTTCTACAAAAATTAGACTTTAAAGTGGGGCATCACTGGAGGTTCATACGCAAAAAATTGGCTAACAGTAAAAGGCAATATGAAAAATTGTTAAAAGAGTAAAGATGAAAATTGTGAAAATTTTGTGGAAAAATTAGTGGCTTTTCTCTGGAGTTGCTCTCTTTTCCACCTCTAACTCCCTCACTCTGGTTTCTATGAATTCAGCGACTTTCTCTTGGCTGTATCTCTTCTCCTTCTCTTGCTTTCTCAGTTGTTCCCTGATGGTGGCTAGGACTTTATCCATGTCGAAAGGCTTCACAATGTAGGCGTCTGCCCCTCTGTTCACGGCTTCTATGGCATTTTGCAGTGTTGGATAACCAGTGATAATGACTTTTCGCATTTTTGGCGTTGTCTCCTTCATGCGTGTTAGAAGTTCTATGCCCTCCATGTCTGGAAGCCTAATGTCTATGAGGGCTAGGTTGTAGAAGTTCTTCTTTGTTTTTTCAATGGCAGTTTTTGCTGTTTCCGCTGAGTCAACCCAGTATCCTTCTTCTTCGAGGATTGTTCTTAACACTTTTCTTATGTTTTCGTCGTCGTCAACAATGATGATTCTAGCGGTTTCATCCATATTTTTTCACCTCCTTCTTTTATTTTTGGTTGGATTGGAATGGTTACCGTGAAGGTTGTGCCCTTTCCAAGGGCACTTTTTACAGAAATTGAGCCAACGTGGGCTTCCACGAAGCGTTTGCAAATGGCTAAGCCAAAACCCATTCCCTTAGCTTTTGTTGTGAATAGTGGTGTCCAAAGCTTCTCTAATGTTTGCTTTGACATGCCAACGCCGGTGTCAGCGAAAACCATTTCCAAATTTTCGCCTAATGCTCTGCTTTTGATGGTTATTTTGCCGCCTTTTGGCATGGCTTCAACAGCATTCTTAATCAAATTTACAAAAACCCGCCTTAGCTTTTCAATGTCAACCCTTATTTTCGGTTTGTTCTTCGTCAAATCTAATACTTGCACATTTTTTGGAATTTCCACAAGCCTTAAGGCTTCTTTCACCAAAGCCTTTGGAGTGCTTTCAGAAATTTCAAGCTCTATCTCCCTCGAATAATCCAAAAGATCATTTATTATCTTATTCGAGTAGGCTATGTTCCTCTCTATTAGCTCAAGCATATCCCTAATCTTATCATTAGCCTCCAAACTCAAACGTTTCTTCAAATAATATTGCGCCCCAGAAATGCTTGTCAAAGGATTGCGAAGGTCATGCCCAACCATACCAGCCAATTCGCCAATAACCGCCAACCTTTGGGCTTTAAGCAGCTGTTCTTGAGACCTTTTCAGTTCTTGAGTTCTTTCCTCAACCTTCCTTTCAAGCTCCAAAGCATAAGTCTCAAGCTGTTTTCTGGCTTCCCTTAAGCTTTCGATAAGTTGGGCATTTTCAATTGTTATTGCGGCTTGGTGTAAGAAAAGCTCTAATGGTATGAGAGATTCCCTTGTTGGTTTTCTACCATCCACTGGGTCGTCCATGCTCAAAATGCCAACAATCCTCCCTTCAAGAGTGCGAAGTGGCGCATAAAGCATGTCTTGCGGGTGCCAGTCAACCATGTTCTCCTCGGAAAGACGGCTTGGGACGGCGTTCATGTGCTTTATTGCTTCTTCTGTTGGCATATCTGGTGGAACATGGAAGAAGTGCTCCCTAGCCCATGGGTCTCTCCATGGTATGTAGTAGAATTCGCTAATCTTGTATTTTTCAAACTTTGGTCCAAGGCGTTCCTTCCAGACGTGTCCTGAGGCTCTCCTCTCCTTGAGGAGTTTAATTTCCTCTCTTGTTAGGCCTACTGTGATGAGTTCTTTTCTTTCGAGGGTTTCATCAACGCGGCCTATTACTACTCTTCTCCATCCGAAATTTTGTATGGCTTTCGCTATTACTTTCAGTCTTTGGTGCATATCTTTAACATGCATGATTTCAGTTGAGCTTTTCATTAAATTGGTTATTTTTTTTGAAAGGGTCGTTAGTCTCTCACGTCTTTTTAGATTGCTTATGGTTGTGGCTGCATGCGAAGCCAACGTTTCCAACAATTCTTTAGATTCGTTGTCGAAGGCTGCAAGCCTTTCACTTTCAACATTTAAAACCCCTAAAACTCTCTTTCTTATTTTTATTGGCACAGCAAGTTCTGAAAGCATTCCAGGTCTTCCTTGAACATACGCCTTTTCTTTTCTGACATCTGGAACTAAGATGGGTTTTCCTTCTCTTGCTGCTTTTACGCTTACTCCCTTTTCGCCGTCTAATGGTAGTCTAATGTTGAGTTTTTTAGGATATCCTCTATGGGCTATTAACCATAGTTCTTTTCCTTCAACTATGAAGAAGGTGGCAAATTCGAACCCGAGAATTTTCTCCATAGCATCTAATGTGAGTTTGCATATTTCTTCCAAGTTTTCTGTGGCATTAAGGTTTCGTCCATACTCGTTTAATGCAGAGAGCATTTCTTGTCTTTTTAGGTTCTTTATGGCTGTGGCTGCGTGGGAAGCCAAAGTTTCTAATAGTTTTTCATCTTCTTCATCGAAGGCTGAAATTTGTTTGCTCTCAACATTTAATACTCCAATAACATTATTTCCCACTTTTATAGGCACTGTCAACTCAGAGCGTATTCCCTCTCCACCTCTAACATAGGCTTTTTCCTTTGTGACATCTGGGACGATAACAGAACGTTTTGTCCTTGCCGCTCTAACAGTTATGCCCTTTTTTCCATCCAAGGGCAATTTAAGCGATGGAATTTTTGAGTATCCTCTGTAAGCTACCATGCAAAGCATTTTTCCTTTTGTTATAAGAATTGATGCGTACTCAAATCCTAAGGTTTTTTTCATGGCATCTAATGTAAGCTGATAGATTTCATTCATGCTTTTTGCCATGTTTAGGTTTCTGCCATACTCATTTAGTGCTGACAGCCTTTCCTGTCTCTTGAGGTTGCTTATGGCTATTGCTGCGTGAGAAGCTAAGATTTCTAATAATTTCCTATCTTCTTTGTCAAAGGCTGAAAGCTTTTTGCTTTCAACATTCAATACGCCTAAAACGTTGTTTCCAACCTTTATTGGTACGGCAAGTTCTGATAGTACGCCTTCCGCGCCTTCACCAACGAAAATCTCTTCTTTTCTGATGTCTGGGACGAAAATGGACTTTTTGGTTCTTACTGCCTTAATGGTTACGCCTTTGTCCCCGTCTAATGGTAGTTTTAGGGATAAATCTTTTGAGTATCCTCTATGGGCTTTCAGGCAAAGCATTTTCCCCTCAATTATGAAGACGTCGGCAAATTCAAACCCCAGCGTCTTTTCCATGGCATCCAATGTTAATTTATATATTTCTTCCATGTTCTTTGTCATGTTCAAGCTTTGGCCGTACTTGTTAAGTGCGGAGAGTCTTTCTTCGAAACGTTTCCTTTCTTTTTCTATTTTTTTCCTTTCTGTTATGTCAAGTAACTGTGCTATACTACGTAGTTTGCCACTTTTATCCCGTATTACTGCAGCTTTGATCTCAACGTTTCTTTTCTCGCCGTCCTTTCGAACTATTTTAAATTCGTATCTTGAAGGTATGAGTTCTCCTTTTCGTCTGTGAAGATATCTCTCCTCAACAAGTCTTCTACTTTCTTCATCGAGAAACCTTCTAAAGTCTTGTCCAATAATTTCCTCTTTTGGATAACCACTTAAAGCGACAGCTTCATTGTTTGCATAAATTATCTTAAAGTTTTCATCTATAAGCAGTATAACATTGTGGGAGTTTTCAACAATAGAGCGGAAGAGTTCCTCGCTGCTTTTTAGGGCTTCCTCCATTTTCTTTTGTTCAGTTATGTCTATGGCTATTCCATACTTGACGTGCTTGTTTTTCAGCCATTTTATGGCTTTACATGTTACCTTATACCACTTTTTTGTCCTTTTATCTTGATAGTTGCAGGTGTGGGTTTTTCCAAGGTTTTCTCCGAGAATGTGTTTGTTATTACATGAGGGGCATGGATGGTTTAGGTTTTCAAAAACCTTATAACATTTTTTACCTATGATTTCTTCGCCGAAAAGCTCTCGAGTCTTGTTGTTGGCAAAAAGCACCTCATACGTTTCTGGGTCTATAACGTATACTGCCTCTTCCATTCCATCGCTGAGGGAGCTCAAACTTTCAAGAACATGTCTAAGTTTTTCTCTAGCATTCCTTTTCATCTTGTAATGCATTCTCCTTCAACCAATATTCGCTTCTTCACGTTGTCAACACATTTTAGAAAATCCAAGCCTTCCATTTCTTCAAATTTTAAACCAAGCTTTTCGTAAAGACGTTTCACAATAAGCCTTTCAAGGTATGAAGCGCCGGGTCCAAAAATTCCTTCCAGGGCCTTTGCAAACTCTGTCAGATTTGTTGGAATTTTTTCCTTTTTTAGGTTGAAGGAAGCCTCTAAGTGGAAAAGTATGGCTTGTTTGGGAGAATCTCCCAGGGAAGACAGGCTTTCTTCAACTGCTGATAAAAGAATTTTACTAAAGTTATTTTGAGTCAAATAGTTTTCCCTCGAGGGGTGAATGTGAGTTTTAAGAAGAGATTCATGACGCTTTGATAAATTATTTGTGAACTCTGAATCTGAATTTTGAACAGGCGGTTTTACCCTAAACTTTCTTTTTCAAGTCTGATGGCACTATGATAGCAGAGTTTGACTTGCCAGAATTCAGTCCATTGATTTCTATGTCTGGAAACGGCATCATAACGGCAGTTGCGGGTCCAGGCTATGACAGCCTTTATGTTTTCCAAACAATAGAGGATACGACTCCGCCTGTGATAGAGAATGTGCATCAGCATCCAGCCAGCGACAGCGTTTATCCAGAAGATGAGGTTATGGTTTATGCTAATGTTACCGACGACCTTAGCGGAGTAAAACAGGTAACGTTAAACTATACTTATACTAATGCCACTGGGACATGGAACGGAACAGTTGTTATGGATAATCTTGAAGGAAACCTTTACAATGGCACAATCCCAGCCCTTCCATACTGCACAAACGTAACCTACATAATCATAGCAGAAGACAACTTCAACAACACAATCACAACCGAAGAGATGGGACAAGAATACAAATACCATGTGGTTCCAGAATTCTCAATACAGCTAATATTTCCAATACTTGCCGCATCTACGCTGTTAGCAGTAGTAATTCGCAAAAGAAAAACAAAACTTACTAAACCCTAAAGAGAGCAAAGCACCCAATTTTTATTTTATTGCTGTTTCTGTTCCTGCCACTTCTCAATGATTAGCTTGTCGTCTCCAAGCTTGAAACTCACTTTCACGGCGATAGAATCCGTGCCCCTCTTAGTTTTCGTGAACTCTTTGAATGGAAACATGCTGTCTTGGGCTAGGTCAAGCGGTAAATAAATCAGGTATTTGCCGTCTTTTCTTCTGAACAAACGTCCTTTTCCCTCATTAACCATACCATTCCACTCCAATTAATTCCATGTCAGAACGAATTGATTAGCACAGAAATTATTTAAACCTTGTTCTTTGATGGAAGCATTACTAATGCTTGTTGAAAAGTTGATAATAGTTCTAACCTTTAGAATTATAAGAATCATTCACCAATAATTGAAAGATTAGGTTAACCTTGGAGGAGGAAATGTTGAGAAGGATAGTTCTATTCGCTTTGGTCGCATATTTGCTTCTTGCCTCCCTAATATTGCAGTTTCGAGTTTCTATTGTTTCCAGTTGGGGCAATGGTGGTTATAGTGATGATCCTTCCAACCCAAAATATGGGACTCATGATTGGATTGCCCATCATGCTTTGGATTGGCTTCCAATGGAGGAGAAATGGTTTATTGTTAAGAATCTTGCGGCTTATTTGTATGGCACAGAATTGCCAGACAATAGCACCATTATATATGGTATAGGCGACAAGGATTTGCATCACGTTTACTATTTCAGTAATGGTTCCTTACAAGATGATGCCTCTGCCAAAAGGGCAAGGGAAGAGTATGATGAGGCTTTTGAGCTCTTTAAAAATGGAGATTTGGCTAATGCCTCTTTAAGGCTTGGCGTCATGACCCATTATATTGCTGATTTGGCGGTTTTCGGTCATGTGATGGGTTCCGACACAGAATGGGGCAATGAAGTGCATCATGATGATTATGAAAATTATGTGCTTACAAGAACAAACACCTACGATGACGAATTCAACGTGTTTCTCAGTTTTGATGGTGAGTTAAGCCAAATTTCCGCCTATGAAGCTGCATTAGCGCTTGCTTATGACACAACATTTGACTTGAACGGCGATTTAACATGCATTTGGATGGACCAAAACTACAATTGGAGCGATACAACCTTTAAGAACCGTTGCGGAGAATCCCTCAACTTGGCTGTAAACCTAATCGCAGATGTTCTCCACACATTTTATTTGGAAATGCAAGGCGTGGCACATTTTATTGACGTCCCCTTCCACTATCAAGATACGAGTTACTATTGTGGTCCCGCTTGTCTTGAAATGGTTTTCGACTATTACGGTGAAGACATAAATCAATCAGAAATAGCTGATGTTGCAAGAACAATAGGCGAACCCATCTGTTCAACATTTACCGACGAATTAAGAAGGGCTGCCCACTTCAGCAACATAAGCACTTCCATGGGCGCTGAAATTCCAGACTACAACATTACGGGCTACACTTTACGCAGTTTAGGCTACGCAGCCTTCGAAGCCTGTGGTATGGATATAACTCAACTTAAAAACTACATAGACCAAAACAAACCGCTAATTCTGCTCATGTGGTACCGACAGGGCTCTCCTTATGGTCATTATCGTGTCATTATAGGATATAACGGGACCCATCTGTTCTTACATGACCCATGGAACAAACCATTATGGGATGGAATGTATGGTGGTCCAGATATAGCTTTTGACAACAGCTTATTTCTGGAGCTTTGGTCTTACTCTGGCTACTGGGCACTTTACACTTCACCTTGGACCATAAATGTTTCGGCACCCGCTTACATCAAGCCTGAAACGCCATTCCAAGTAAACGTTACAATTGCTTATCCAGAACTGCTTCCAAACGCCATGGACGATTATGATGCAATCTCATGTAATGCAACAATAATGTTGCCTCAAAATCTAAGCTTAGTTGCTGGAGAAACCCAGAAGAAAATTGTTGGTTCAGGGTTTTTGGAGGCTGGAGCCAGCGTCACAACAAATTGGACTTTGACTGCGAATGATTATGGAGCATATGCCATTAGCATAGAGGTTGAGGGTTTGGTTTCGGGCAACGTTGGGTCTCATGATGGTTATCCAGCCTACAGCTATACTGATAGGATTGGTGCAAAAGCCAATTTCACAATAGAATTTAGGGAAGACAGCCATGCTCCAATTTTAACAGACCTTTCCAGATTTCCAAGCGGAGATGTAGAACCAGACCAAGAAGTAAAAATTTCAGTCAACGTCACAGACTCTGAAAGCGGAGTAAAAAACGTCACATTATTCTACACAACAAACGATGGACTCTCATGGGAAAACAAAACCATGAACCTAAACCAAACAACAGGCTTGTATGAAACCCTAATACTTGGACAACCCGCTGAAACATGGGTTAAATTCAAAATAGTTGCTTATGACTATTTAGAAAATAACGCAACCCTCGACGGAACAACACCACAATGTATGTACTATGTAATTCCAGAATTCCCTTCATCTACTGCGGCTTTACTGCTATTCGCAACGTTTACATCTCTCTTAATAATCTCTTTAAGAAGGCGAAACAAAAATTCAAACAATAACTTTCAAATACACAACAATTATAATGTAAAATAGGTTATACCAAAATGGCTCAAATCAAAGCTGAATTAATAGTCAAAGGAAAAGTTCAAAAAAGAGGCTACAGAGATCACATTCAAGAAGTAGCTCGGGACTTGAATGTCAAAGGCTACGTGGAAAACATGAGGGATGGTTCTGTAAGGATAGTTTGCGAGACAGAAGAGGCTACATTAAAAAAGTTTATCCAAGCAATAACCCTAAAAACAGACATAATAGCCGTTGAAAAAGTGGAAATTTTAAGGACACAACCCGCAACAAGCGAATACGAGTTTTTCGAAATAAAATATGGACCATTAGAGGAGGAAATGGGCGAAAGGTTGGTGGCTGCTTTCACAATCGCAGCTGCAACCCGTCAAGATATAAAAAACATGCATGGCGACTTGAAGGATATGCGTGGCGATTTGAAAAACATGAATGGCAACTTAAAAAGTGTGCATGGTGAATTGAAGGATATGCGTGGGGACTTTAAAAATATGCATAATGAATTAAAGGACATGCATGTTGAATTAAAAGGTATGCATAGCGACATGAAAGGAATGCGTAGTGATATGAAAGATATGCATCATGACTTAAAAACCAGTGTTAAGTCGATGCATCATGATTTAAAATCAGGTATTGAATCCATGCATGATAGTCTAAAATCAAGCATTAATTCCATGCATGATGATGTGAATCGTCATTTTGAGGAGATGGCTAAAAGATATGATGCCATATCTGCTGAACTTCTTAGAACAAGGGAGGAGCTGAAAAGGTCTGTTGACACCCTTGTTGAGTTGGTGCATAAATTCTTAGAGAAATCTTAACATTTTTGTGATTAATCTTTTCTTTTCTGCTTTTTTCTAAAATAATTTTAAATTCTCATTTTTTATTGTGAAAATTGTTTAAATTTTGCTTCTTTTTCTTTTCTGTTTGAGGTTTGAGATGTTTGGCAACTGTAACGCCTGATGATGTCCGCGATGTGCTAAATCTCAGTTCGGCTGATGTTCCAGACGCTAAAATTGTTAAGATGATTAAGCGGGCTGAGGTTACGCTGAGGCTTGAGCTTGGAAAAGAAATTGATTATGAGGATTGCTCTGATGCGGAAAAAGAGTTCATAACTGTTTTGGCGGCTATTTACGCCATTTGCTACTTGACTGGCGGTTCAGCGGTTGGTTTAAGCTTTAGCCTTGGAGACCAGAATGTAAGCATTTTGGGTAGGGCTCCGCCCTTAGAGGTTTTGCAGGCTGAGCTTGAAAGGATTTTGCAAGGCTTAAAAGCGCCTCATGTGGGGTATGCCTAAATGTTCGATGGAGCCTCAAACGCTTATTTGCAGTTTGTCTTGGATTATGCGCCATACTTTTATTATGTGCCAGGTTCCGGCGCTGTTGGCGAGCGAGGCGTGGCAGCAGCCACCTTCGCCATAGACTTCCTTTTTGAAGCCTATTCTGACAGTCGCTTTGCAGCGAAGAGAAATGAGATTTATAGCAAAATTGTTTCTTTGGCTGATTGGATTTTAACCCAACAATGCGTTGATGACGCAAAACAAGCTTTTGGTGGTTTCAAAAGTAACGAGGCAAGCGATTACTATTATGCCATTGACGCTTGCCGTGTTATCCCATCCCTTTTGAGGGCTTATTCCTTGACAAAGAATCTGGATTATTTAAATTCTGCAAGGCTTGCCGGCTTCACATTTTTAAAAAACATGCAGGATAGACAGAATTATGGCGGTTTTGCAAGAGCCGTCACAATTGATGGTGATTGGCTTCTACAGTTGGATGTTGAATGCCTTTACGGGATTTTGGGTTTGAAAATGCTTGCTGAAACCTACGATACGGATAACGCCAACACTTATCAAGGCATGATGGTTAAGCTTGTGGATTTTCTAAGAAGCGGCTTTGAAAACCTTTGGTTATACTATGACCCAGCAGACAATGCATGGCACAGGGCGGGCGTGGATGAAAGTCAAATTTATGATGACTGTTTCGCCTATGCACTTTTGGGATTTTACAATTATGAAGGCTGGAGCTCAACAGTCCAAAGGGTTTATGAAACTTTAAACGCCATAGGACCAAGCGGTGATTATGCTGGATACAACCCAAACCTTTGTTGGGCGGGCTACATAGATGTTGCTAGGCGGAAGGCTGCATGCGCTTACTATGATAGCGTTACATGTGGCATTTTACATGACATCCGCGCAGCCAAGGATAAGCCAAGCCTAGAATTTGGCGTGCAAGTTTTGGATAGGCATTATCGTGATTTCATGTTTTGGGGCGTAAAATTCAAAGACTTGAGCCCCGTGGAAAACAAGCAAAGCATCATAACGGTTTCTTGGCTTGGACTGTTGCTTCTGCGCTATATGCCTAAGCATACGCCGTTTAAGGCGATTTTGGAAAAGTATGGCGAAAACCTAACCCTATACCCAATCCTTGAAGTTGGCGAAACCGTTTCTTATGGTGAGGGAATCCCATTTAAAGCCATGGTTAGAGTTGAAACTCCAACAGAAATCGTCCTTGAACCAGGCTATACAATAACAGATTACATAACCCTTCAAACTTTTCTGCCCATCAGAACCAGAGACAAGGTTAGGCGGGGCGGTGTTGATTTTGAGGTTGGTCCAGTTAAGGTTTATCGTTGGATGGGTGAACCCGCCTATTACCAAGCCACATGTAGGAGGCTTATCATTCAATGACCGCCATGGAGAATCCAGTTTTAACGTTTATTCGTTTGCTTAAAAGGTATTTGCTGGTTGTTAAAGAGGATGGTGCATTAGCCAAAATTCATGTTGGACAAGAATGGTTGGACCGTGAAATTCTGAAAAGTTTTGACGGACAAATCACTGTTGGGCTTGAAAGAGGCGAAGACGAAAAACTAAGTTTTGATGGAAGTCTTAGGCGTCTATGCCATTTCTTAAGGGTTAATGTTTGGACTTCAGATAGGAGTATCCGCGAAAAAATTTGCAGCGAAATTAACCGCGTCATTCATGGGAAACGCAATACGCCAAACCATGTGGATTACAATTTCTGTGGCGTTGGCGTAACTTCTGATTCGCATAAAGCCTACCAGAGTGTTTCAGTCTCTGATTTGCCACCAACCGATAATTGCTGGAGCGAGTTCACAAATGATGAATATGAGAAAATTTGGTATAACGACGACAACCGTTTCGGCAAATCAGCCTTAGAAAATGGGAAATATGCTTTCATGCTTTTCCGCTTCAAAATTGACGCTGAAGAAAGCTTTCTTAATCGGTTGGTTTTGAGGTTTGAGGGTTATGGCGTTGCGCCTTCTGGAAATGGCGCCACAATAAAGGTTTGGAATCATGTGGCTGGTGCGTGGGAGAATGCTGTTTCTGGCAACAGCGCAACCGATGAGGTTTTAATGATAAATTTGTCTTCTGATTTGCCAAATTATGTGGATGCTGATGGTTATGCGTATTTGCTTGCTAAAACAAGTTTTCCAAGTAATGGCGAGGCGCAAGCGGTTCTTTATTGTGATTATGTTGAGGCGGAGTTTACAGTTAATGGAATAGCCTATGCAGATATTGTTGGTTTTCGTGATGTGGATGAGGTGCGGGTTAAACCCTTCTTGTGGCGCACCGAATTCCTTGTGAAATCATGGTTTTTTGAAAATGTAATGGAGGAATAAAAATGAGTATGCCCTATGGAAGCCATGAAGCAAAAATCTATTACGTGGAAGAAACCAACTATGGCGAAACGCCATCAAATCCCACAATGGTTGGCTTAAAAGCAGAAAGCGTCGAACCTGTTTTAAATCCGAGCCTAATTAAGGTTCGAGGAGTTGGAAACAGAGACTTGCAGGCGATTAAGCGAGGCTTTAGGGATGTGGGCTTAAAAGTTGCTTATCCATTGCCGAGTGATGCTCCAATAAACTTTCTGCAATGCATAGCCACGCTGAACTCTTTGAGCATTGAAGTATTTTACGAAAAGCCTTCGGGAATCATTGATTTGCTCTTTAAAGGGTGCAGGATGGATAAGGCTGTTGTTGAATGCAGCATCGAAGACATTGTTAGGGCAAGTGTGGAGTTTGTTGGACAAAATGCTGTTGTTGGAACTTCGAAGATAAGCGGAGCCACATACGCTGATTACGCTGGCGCTGTTCCATACTATGAAAGCTATGTGCAACGCGGAGCAGGCGACGGTTCAGGTTTAACGGCGGTGGAAAGGGTTACGGATTGGAAGTTCACCATTGAAAATAACCTTAAACAAGTACCAGTAATCCGCTCAACAAACGGCGAAATCCTCAAGTATTTGCCAACCCGCCATCGCAGCTTGACTGGAGAGTTAATTTTCGAGTTTGAAAGCAAACAGGAATACGATGATGTAATGAATGACAGCGAGTTCAGCTTAAAATTTGGTTTAGGCGGAACGAACAGCGCCCTATTCAAATATTGTAAATGGGAAAGCGTTAGCACGCCCACAAAGGTTGAGGACCTTGTGAGTTTGAAAGCTTCTTTTGTTGCGAGGGATTTGGTGATAAGCTGATGCGAAAAGAAACCGTTGTGATTGGCGAAGAGTTTGGCAAGGAATATGCGGGCAAATATGTTTTTAGTGAAATCTCATGGGCTAAGCGTAGCAGAATAATCCAAAAATATACTCGCTACAGCCAACACACTGGACAAGTTATAGCAAGTGATTACATAGCCATCCAAGCGGAAACAATAATGGCTTCGCTTAGGGAGCAGCCACCGCATAAACCCATAACTCTTGAGAAGCTTTTAAACGAAGAAAATGGCATTCCAATCGCTTTAGGCGAAATTTTCAGCCAAATCGTGAACCGCCTAAACAATGTTAGCCTTGAAGAGTCTGCTTTTTTATCCGCTGCATCAGACGCCAAAAGCCAAACGCGGTTCTCACAGAGTTTAGACTCTGCAAAGAATTCGGCTGGACAATATTGCAGTTGCGAAGGCAACCAGCCAAGGCAGTGCAGCAATTCATTGTCATCCTCAACGAGTTAGACCGTCAAACGGAGGAGGAAAAAGCCAAGGTGGAGCGTGGGGCGAGATGGCGGTTGAAATAAACTGCAATGTGGAAGGCTTTGAAGAGTTTAAAATGGCAATGGAAAGGTTTGATTCCACCATGCAAGAGCATGTGCATAAGCTTTTGGCAGGCTGGGCTGAAGAAGCTAAAGCCTATGCGAAACAACTTGCGCCCGTTAGAACTGGACGCTTACGGAGTTCTATTTATGCCAAAATTCAGGATTGGGTTGCCCAGATAGGCGCAGAAGCCACATACGCATTATTTGTTGAGTTCGGGACTCGCAACATGCAAGCCCGCCCCTTCCTTTACCCAGCAATTCAGGAATATTTGCCAAGGCTTGAGCAGATTATCTGCGAGGCTATTGACACGGCTAAAGCGGAGGCTGGTCTGCAGTGAGTTTCCGTGAAATTGCCATAACAATTCGTGCGGTTAACCGTGCAAGCCACGAGTTTGCAAGAATCCAAACAGACGCCGAAGCCCTAAGTCTTCGCATTAAAACTCTTGGCGCAGCCATTGCTGGTTTGGGCGCCACCGGAACCGCTATTGGGCATATAGCCCACCAGTTCGGCTTATTAAACAATGAGCAGGCGCGGGTTTTTAATTCAGCTATGATGGTCATCAGCGTGATGGGCACATTTATGCGCACAAGTTGGGGCGTTGCCATAGCCCAAAAAGTTTATGCTGCAGCCTGCTGGATTGCCACTGCAGCCCAAAATGCCCTAAACATTAGCTATGCCACTTTTTTGGCTTTGACTGGTGTTGGCATAGCCGTAATTGTTGGCGCTGCTGCAGCAATAGCTTATTTTGCTAGTCAGATGAATGCTGCCACTGCTTCGGTTCAAGGTTTCAATGAGGCTGTGGCTGAAATTCCAGAACGTGGTCGAAGCCTTCGGCGGGCTGGAGAAGAGGAACTGTATAGGCGGGGTATTGAATAAATGAGTGTGGAAATTCCAAAAGTTGCCATTGCTTTTGGCACTGTTGGCGTCCCACAAGGAGACGTCATCGATTGTAGGGTTCATTTGGGCTGCACAAAAGAGGTAAGCAGCTTCGAAGTGCTATTACAAAATTGGAACAAAAAGTACAGCCCCACTGGCTCTTGCCCCATTAATGTTGGGATGGATGGAAGCATAAGCATTGGAAGGGGCGCAAACTGTCCTCAGATTATTACTTGCCGTGTTGAAAGCGTAAAATATGAGTCAACGCCGACGGAAAATTATGTGCGTGTAAGTGGCAGATGCTGGGGAGAACGCCTCTTCCGTCGTGTTGTAACAAAAACCTATGAGAATCAGAAGGGCGAAGCCATCGTTAAAGACTTGCTTGATTATTATGTTGGTTTAAGCCATACCCGAGATGGAACAGAACTTGTGGAGGATACGGACACAACTTATGCAAAATTGGAATACGAAAATACGCCGGTCTTTGATATAATCAAGTACATTGCAGAATCAGCAGACAAAAACGGCGTTATCGGCTATGATTTTCGTATAGCTCCAGACGGGAAATTCGAGTTTTTCCATCGCTTAAGCAAAACCTCACCCATAAACCTTTCAGAGAAAATTGAGGTAAGCGAATATCGCAAAGATATCCACAGCATCCGCAACAAAATCACTGTTTATGGAATTGCCGAGGAAAGTTTGCCAAGCGACAAAGACTCTTGGACTGAAAGCCTAACGCCTTCGGATGGAAACTGGACAGCCATTTCTGCCAGCACAGTAAGCTTTGACGCCGAAAATAAAGTTAAAGGCTCTGGAAGCATCAAAACCTGTGGCAGTGGACAAATAACAGATGTGGGCTGCATCTTCACACTAAACAACGGCAAAGAAGTCAACACAAACCTTTATCCGCTCATAAGCTTCTGGGCATACCGCGAAAACATCTTCTACGCAAATCTAAAACTTACCCTCTACGATACCACAGATAAAAATGCGGGTCACACATTCAATATCGGACCAGAAAAATGGACTCAACTTCAAGTTAAGGCTGGCATTAAAAACGCTGATTTGTGGGATGTGGAAAGCGGTTTTGATTGGACGCAAATAAAAAAGCTGCGTTTCGACTGTTGGCTTACAACCACAAGTCCCGGCAGCTTCTGGATTGACTGTCTATTTTTTGGTGGATGCCGCTATAGCAGCACACAAGAAGATGCCAACAGCCAAAACGCTTATGGTTTAAGAGAGCTTGTGGAAGTTGACGAAGAACTTTACAGCGATAATGAATGCATGTTAAGGGCTAAAGCCATTCTCAACCATCTAAAAAATCCAGCAGAATACTTGACAATAAGAAGCACAGTAATCGACTATGGCAATACGCCACTTTTGCCAGGAGACAAAATCCACATCATATTACCAAACGAGAACATAGACGCAGATTTCCGCATCGAAAATGTCGAATATCATGTGGATGCAAAAACCCAAACCCTCGAAATCACCTTGGAACTTGGACGCGAAACACCCCTTTTAGCCGATTATCTCTACGCCCTAAGAAGCAAAACAGACCACATTAGCAGATACAAAATTGCGAGGCTAATATAAAATGGGCGACAACGTTCCTTATGGACGTTACGAAGAAGCTTATAGGGCTATTCACAGCGCCCTAAGCGGAATCATGGCGCCGCCACCTGGAAGGAAAATTACAAAGCTAAGTTTTTCATGGAATGGGGATGGCACATTAGCCACATTAAAAGCCTATGAGGGCGATAGTGAAATTTTCACACTGACTTTCACATGGAATCTCGATGGCACTTTAAAGGAGGTTAACCGAACAAATGCCTGATAAAGCCCTCATCATCCGCGACGACAAAGAAAAGTTTAAGGATGTGGGTGATGTCTTAGCAGTAGCCCGCACTGAAGGCAAGAAGCTTTTCAAAACCCACGAGAACATTTTGGTTGTCCGCGTTTATTATGATGGTGAGGTTGGTTGGATAGCGGTTGTTCGCTATCCCAAAGCTGAGGTTGGTTGTTCAAACCTTGCTGGTGTAAGCGGAGGAGCAAAAATTGAGAAATGAGTTTGAAAAAGAAGACTGGAATAATAGTTGGAATGCAAAGGCGCATAGAATTTTGGCGAAACGGCGAATTGATAGATGTTGACGAGAAACTGCTTAACTTTGAGGACTTGGTGGTTGACGGTGGCTTAGACGCTTTGTGTGGACAAGCCTTCGACAGAAGCGCTAATCGCCCAGCAGTCTTTGACTATTGTGCCATCGGAACAGATGGCACAATACCAAGCGCCTCGCAAACAGCTTTAGGCAACGAGGTTATGCGAGTTCAAGCCACATACAGCAAAGACGCTAACACGGGCGAATGTTCAGTGGATGCTACATTCAACATAACAAGCACTTATGCGCTGCAAGAATGCGGATTGTTTAACGCTTCTTCTGGCGGAACAATGTATTGTCGAGACACATACACAACAAAAAATGTTCAGAACGGCGACACAGTGAAAGTTTACTATACGCCTAAGTTCCAGAGACCCTCTTAGAAAAGCATTATCTTTACGGGAGGCTGCCTGATGGTTTCTGGAGTAACTATTGGAACAACTACAAGCACGTCTGCTACATATTACCCTTACCAGCGCAAAAGCTTTTATGCTAATGGACGTTTTTGGGCTTTTTATTTTGACGGAACAAACATAGTTTATCAAACAAGCACTGATAGCGAGAATTGGACTTCACCTGCGACTGTTCGGGCAGCCTCTAACGGTTACTTTTCAATTTGGTTTGACGGAACATATTTTCATTATGCCTATGCTAATGCCTCCCAAATATATTATAGGCGTGGCTTGCCAAACAGTGATGGCTCGATAACATGGAGCGCAAGTGAACAAACAGTTTCAACAAGCTATAATGTCGCCTATTATTGTTTTGTTTCTGTCGATTCTGACGGATATGTTTGGATTGGTTACATTGACAAATTTGGCGTAGCTTATTATCCCTACATAATAAAATCAGGTAACAATGATGGAACATGGGGTTCAACACCAAACGGATTCCCCTATCGTTTGAGTAGCACCTCAGGTTCAACATGGAGAGTTACAGTTGTTCCGTTAACTAACTTAAAAATGCTTGTTGTCTATACCAAACAAAATTTTCCGCTTAATGTTGTAAGCTGGAATGGCTCAAGTTGGAATACAGAGTTAACCACAACAAGCTATGCTATTTTTGGCACACGGTTTTCCGTTGTTACTGAAGGCGATGATGCTCATATAGTTTGGCTAAAAGCCACTGGATATGATATTCTTCATGTTAAATACACTTATAGCACAAACAGTTTAAGCAGTGAACACACGGTCATCGCTGGAGCATCAATAGTTTCTGCACCAGTAATATGTCGAAATCCAACCACCAATTATCTTTACTGCTTATGGTCAACCGACACAGATAATAAGCCTTCTGGAGCAACAGCGCACCACATTTATTACCAAACAAGCTCGGATGGCGGAAGCTCATGGACTTCATACACGGATTGGCTGGATGAAAGTTCCGAAACACTTTATATTAACGATGACATCACAAGCTTCTACAATGCATATAGTAGTTTCATTGGGTTAATGTATTTCACTTTAACTTCTAGTCCTTATAATGTGAAATTTGCCATTTTAACTCTCGGCGGGCAAGTGTACGAAATTTCTGTTGAAGCCATCGTTAAAGCTTCTGCGTTAGCAGTTCCATGGGTTGAATGTGGCGAATTATACGAAAATTACACAACAGACGATAATTCAGACCTTTCAGTTTTTGGCAATGTGTGGGGTGCTCAAACATTCACTGTGGGTAGCGAACCGCACACGGTCAAAGCAATAGTGCTTAAATTGTCGAAGGCTGGAAATCCGGGAACATTTATTGTTGGCATAAGAGCCGTGGGCGCTGATGGAAAACCTACGGGCGATGATTTGACAAGTGGAAGCATTGACGGAAACACTTTACCAACATCTCCTGAATGGATACAAATAATGGTGGCGGAATACACGTTAAATGCAAACACCACATACGCTATTGTTGTGAGGGCACCAAATGGCAGCGACCAAAATTGGGTAAAATGGCGCTACGCTGATCCCGGATATTATGAAGGTGGAATCTACATGTATAGCCTTGACGGCGGCAACACTTGGCTGACAGCGCCAAACTGCGATTATCTCTTTCAAGTCTGGGGTTATGCGATAAGTGGACAAGTTCATGAAATTTACGTGGATGCTGTAAGCCAATCGGTTGCTACTTTAACAACTGAAACAACATATAACATTGCCAAAGACGCAGCTGTAGCAGGTCAAAGCCTACACGTCCAAGAAACCATTTTCAATCTTTTACAAGATGCTATTGCGAAAGCCTTAGCCGGGTTAGGAATTGAAACAACATTTAATATTCCTAAAGATGCTGTTGTAAACGTTTTAGCCGACGTGTTGGTTGAAGTTGTGACGGGCATAATAGAGATTTTCAAAGATGCCATAACCACAGCGCAGGCATTATGCCAAACGGAAACCGTGTTTAACGTTAGCCTAGAAACAGTGGCGCAAGCGTTAACACAAAAGCTTTTTGAATTGGGCATAGCCAAAGACGCAGTTGTTAAAGCTTCAACCTCAAGTGCTTATGAAGTAACCTTTACGCTTCCATTAGATGCCTTAGTGAAGGCAGATGCCCTTTCTCTGCTGGAGTCAACTTTTAACGTCAGCAAAGAAGCTACCATAAAAGTGCTTGCAGAAATAAGCATTGTAAAGTCTGCAGAAGTGAAAATTACAAGGCTGTATCTTGTTATGGGTGATTTAGCCATCCAAATCCAAGGCTGCTAGGAGGCGCATATCTTTTGGGTAAAAGCGCTAAAAGGACTGTTGTTGAAATTCGCGATGATTTGCATAGGGAGATTAGGAAGTTGGCGTTTTTGAATGATTTGAGGATTTATGTGGTAGCGAATGCCATAATAGAAGAGTTTCTTAAGGATGAGGAGAGGGTGAAAAATCTAATTAGAAGGTTGAAGCTTCTAAGAGAATAATGTTGGTGTTTAGGGCTTGGATAAGGATGCAGAGAGGCTTGGAAGGCTTAAGCCAGAAGAGAAGGTTAATTTGGCTATTGGCCTGTCGGATTTTGTTGTGAGGGTTTGTGCTGAGGGCATTAAGGCGCAGAATCCAAACATAACCGAAAGGGAGCTTGTTGAAAAGCTGCGGGAAAGGTTTGAGTGGAGCAAGCGTTGGCGCAGAAGAGGCGTTTAATTTGGAAGCTTTTTATGATTTTGTTAAGCGTCTTATAAAGGGTTTTGAGAAGGCGGAATTGGATTATGCTTTTACGGGTGCTTTGGCAGCCAGCTTTTATAGTGTTCCACGGACAACTGTGGATGTTGATGTTGTAGTTTACATTTCTGATGATGCGTGTAAAGCAAAACTTGTTGATGCCTTGCGTAAGACTGGATTGGTTGTTGATGAAGCAGAAATTGACCGCGCTTTAGAGTCCGGCTATAGAATAGCCACTTTTAAGGATGGGGAAACGCCATACAACGTTGACGTAATAATTTCTGACAAAAAATTTGAGAGGAAAAGGGGAAAAATGGCTGGTTTGAGGGCTTTTTTCCAGATGCCAGAAGATTTGGTTTTGGCTAAACTGCGAATGATTAAGGCCACAGTTCCCCGAGAAAGAGCGCAGAAGGATTTGGAGGACGTGAAAGCTATACTGAAATTTACGAGGGTTGATTTGGAGATGGTTAGGCGTAAAGCAGAAAAAGAGGGCACAATCCAAATCCTAGAAAACATAATGGCACAGCAAGATTAGAGAAAATTAGCCTTAAACCTTAAATTAAGTTTCGCCTATCCATAATGTTTGATTTAAGCCTTTGAAGTGTTCATCTCCTGTAATTATTTTTGCATTTATGGTTTTTGCTGTTGCGAGGATTATGGCGTCGAAGAGGCTTGGACGGTTTAATCACTGTTTTTGCCGCGATTTTCTTCTGTGAAAGGCTTAATTTTGCCTTTGTCCACACCGAAGGCGCTATCAATTTCTTGTTTGCGGTGTATTTTGCGAGGCTGCCACATTAGCTATGCTGCACCTATTCCTAACACAAATCCTGCGTAGTGAATAAAAAATGTTTACTGTCGTGTTTCCTTAAACTATTTGGGCTGGGAATGGAATCAAAGCTCTAAGAATTGATGTTTAGATAAAACAATATTAGTATTTAAAAGCAATGTCAGACAATAGTGGCAATTATGGTGATAAAAAATGCCTAGAAGAAAGAAAAAGAAAATGCCTTACAAGAAAATGTACTACGGCTTGTTAAAGGAAGTTCTCAAAAAGAAGAAAAGGAGAAAGAGGCGATGACTTTTGAAGAAAATCTATGTAGATTCAAATATTTTTGTAGATGCTGAAGTGCCGGAAAGAAAGCATCATCAAAAATCGAAAGAATTTCTGGAGCAAGTTCTTCATAGGAATGACATTCGGGTTTTCACATCCATTTTTACACTTCTTGAAATTGCGAGTGCTATTCGAAGACAAATAGGAAGAAGAGATGTCTACCGTTATTTATACAACATCCAGAGGAAGTACAAAGAAGGACAAGTAATATGGTTGCCTCCAACAAGGAAACATATTCCTTTTGAAGACTTAATTCGGGATTTAATAGAAACAGCTATCGTTAATGCTACACCCAGTGGAGATACAATTCACATTCATACGATGATTTCCCATAAAATTAAAACAATTATTACTTGGGATAAGCATCACTTTCAAGAAGTTAGAGGCAAAAAAGAAGTTCTTACGCCTGAAGAGTTTCTTAGCAAGTTGCAGTTGTTTAAACAAGAAAAATAAAGTGGACCAGTTTAGGCTCACATTAAAGTCATAGAGAATATTTAAACAAAAAACCGAAAACAAAATAAGACGTGAGATGTTAAGCTAAACTCTTCTGGATTAAATAAAACTTGTGAATTTGCGAATTTATGGATTTCTGAATTTCGCTGTTCTTTATATTTGCTTTTATTCGCTTTTTCTTTTGAGGTTTAGAATAATATGAGGGAGGTTGTTAAGCAGGTTAAAGAGCTAAATCTTGGCGACCTCATCCGTGTTGAGTGGTTTGATGCTAGTATTGGCAAAAGTCTTAGTGGTGGTTTGAATGGTATTGATGTTCCTGTTACTAGTTGGGGCATTTTCCTCGGCGTTTTAGGCGCCAAAAACAAGCACATAATCTTAGCCCAGAACAGTTTTCATTATGCTGACGGCGTCTATGACATTGATTATACAGCTGTTCCATTAGGTTGGACGGCGAACACCACAGTAATCGCAAAAGCACATGTTTCACCTGAAGAGGCTAAGCAACTGCTCAACAGTTTCCTAGCAGGAGGCAAACGCGCAACAGTTAGTGGCAAGAAAAAACAGAAAACGGTGAAAAACCATGAAAGACTGGATTAAAGAGGCTTTAACAAGACGCATCAAAAACCGCGAAATCCCGCCAGACACGCGCCTAGTCTACGGCGTAAAATTCGCAATAGCCATGACACTAATCTTATCCGCTTTAGAAATCGCACATTTAGCCTTTCTTGGCAAATGGAACAGCGAAATCTTCGCCGCAATAACGGGCTTAACTGGCACAGTAAGCGGCATATTCCTAGCGCAAAAAACCTAGAGGATAGGGGGGTAGAGAAAATACCCAAATTTTCTCGTCCATTTTCCATAACCCGCAAAATCGCCCAACT
>JARYMR010000129.1 GCA_029907045.1 Candidatus Bathyarchaeota archaeon | reverse complement strand
AATCAGCGGGAAAAATGCCCTCCCCATTGGATATGAAAATGGACTTAAGTGGCTGGAAGAGAAGATCAAAACTCCGCCGCAAGCTACAGAAGCCCCCGGTGTCATTATTCCCTTTCCAAAACATATAGCTGCTGTTACCAAAAGGAGACTCCAAATTTGCATGATAATCTGAACATACTGCATAATTGTGTTTAACTCTAAACTGCCAAGTGTTGGCAGCAAAGCCGAAATAGCTAGGTAAATGTATGGAAAGGCTGCAAGCGGGAAAGTTGCCAAACTTACGCAAGTAAAAAGTTGAAGTTCGTTTCCAACCCTTCGGTAGAGGAGATACGTGAAAATTTCTGCAAATAAGAATAAACCTATCCAATTGAAAATGTATCTAAAAATTATGTTTGCTTGGCTGTAGGTGGAGTATGGAAAATAGAAGAATAGGATTGGTTCAAGTTTGGTTTGGGCTGTTCCAAAAGCGCCTAAAATTAGTATAACTATTGCTGGGACAAGCATAAGCGGCTTTGTTGTTTTTGCAAAAAGAGGTGACAGAAAAAACCATCTTCCAAGCTTATGAGTAAAAGTTTGACTTATGTCTAATGTTGCTGGGACGGTTCCCTCCTTTAAAAGTCTGTAGAGGGCTTGTCCGCGGTCATTTAGCCTATACTTGCGTTGTTTGTCTTGGGTTATGAAGTCTGAGAGCATGTCTAGGTGGTAGTATACTGTGCCTACGCCTAAGCCTAATGTTTCCCTCAACTCTTTAAATCCAATCTTTTCTTGTGTGCCTAAAATTTCAATTATTTTTCTGCGTGCTGGGTCCCTAAGCAAAGTGTAGTATCGGGATAGGTCTTCCATTGGGCTGTTCCTCAAGGTTCTTAGAATTGTGTTTAAAACTGGCTATTTATGCATTTTTAAACGTTGATACGTATTTGCAGTTTATGGTTCTGCTTTGAGAATATTATCCTTGCGGGAATAGTTGCTTTATTCTGTAAAAGACTTGCTTCCTAATAGAGAAAGGAGGAGTGCCCCACTCAAAGGTTTAGGAGATAGGCATATCAATGAAGTTTTCTAAGGTTCTCTATTTGGCATTTTGCATACCTTTCATCCTAGCCTACCTTTCCTGGCGATTCTTTCCAGTTTTCGCTAACTTCCTAATAACCCAAACTTTTCGGTATGAAGTTATTGAGCCGCCGAACTGGCTTTGGTATATTATTGTGCAATTTTTCTATTCTTGGTATACTTTTTTGGCTATAGGCGTGGCTGGAGTTTGGGCTTTGGCTGCAAAATTTGCAAAAACTAGAAAAAATGAAGTGGAGAGGCTTCACTATCCAATGGTTTCCTTAATAGTTCCAGCCTTTAATGAAGAAAGAAACGTCTCTAAATGCATTAAAAGTCTGTTCAAATGCGCAGAAAAATATCACGGTTTATGCGAAATCATTGTTGTGGACGATGGCAGTAAAGATTGCACCTACGAAATTGCCTGGTCAACAATAAAACTTTATCAAAAAATGCATCCACAAGTGCGTGGAAAAGTTGTTAGACACTCTGCGAATCTCGGTAAGATTGAAGCCATCAAGACTGGCTTGGACAAGGCTTTAGGCAGCCTTATAGCCGTTGTTGATGGGGACACATGTTGGATGCCAGACACTCTTGTTAGGCTTGTTGATTATATGCTCTCGAATGGGAAAAAGGCTGTTACTGGTTATGTGCATCCATCCGATGGAGATGCTGAAATCAATCCTTACGTGGTTTTGCAGCAGCTCGAGTACAGTCAAGGATTAGGCATAGCCCGATGCGCTCAATCTTTGGGCGACAAAGTTTTGGTTGTTTCTGGAGCTATCGGCTTATATGATGCTGATGTTTTGCGAGAAATTCTTTATGATAGGAATATCCGCTCTGTGACTGAGGATTTGGAGATAACCTTAGAAATCCATAAAAGAGATGCAAAAGTTGGCTACGTTAGCACAGCCAAAAGCCTAACCCTTGCTCCCGCCTCCTTCGAAATTTTATGGAATCAACGCCTAAGATGGTTCACAGGATGGCTCCACAACACCCTAAACATTCATAAAAACTTGCTCTTAAAAAAGAGTTGGCTAACATTGCTTTTGTGGTATTGCTACATTTTTGAGTATGGCGGAGCCTTCATCGATATTGTTGCATTATTTGCTTTTCCATTTCTCTTCTGGTTTGCGCCAGACCGCATCTTCTTCATCCTAAACCTACTGGTTTTTGCAGCATACGGCTTATTCATAGGCGTCATAAACCAAGCCATAGCCCTAAAATACGCATACAACCAACACAACTATAGAACATTGCTTTTCTATACGCCGTTCTATCCAATTTTAAGGCTAATTAACATACTTGCCCGATTAACAAGCTCCTTCAAATATTTCCTCGGAGACCATGGCAACTGGTACTCTAGCAAAAGCTAATGTAAATTTAATTGTTTATAGCAAAAATCGTTTTTAAGGCATAATCCTTTTTGGATTTGAGGATCTGTAAAATGCGGGTTAGGGCTGTGCTTTTTGACTTGTTTGATACCTTACTGTTAATTAGGGATGGTGAAGCCTTTTATACACCTTCTTTAAAGAAGCTTCATGAATTTTTGGTTAATAACGGCGTTAATGTAGAATTTGAAAATTTTAAGCGTGTATATTTCGAAGTTAGAGACAGCCTATATGCTGAAGCATCAAAAAACTTTGAAGAACCCCATTTCAATATTCGGGTTTCCCGTACTCTTCAGCGGTTGAGATACAATTTTGACGTTTTCCATCCAATTGTTGATGGAGCTACGATAGCTTTTGCTGAAGAGTTTATGCGATTTGTCTGTTTAGATGATGATGCGCCTTATGTGTTGCAGAAGCTTCATGGAAAATATAAGCTTGGAATAGTCTCAAATTTTGCCATACCAGAATGCGTTTCGAAATTGCTTGAAAAATTTGAACTGAAAAAGTTTTTTGATACGATTTTGATTTCTGGAGCCATAAACAAACGAAAACCTTGCCCCATAATTTTCGCTAAAGCTTTAGAGGCTTTGAATGTTAGCGCCTCAGAAACTGTTTTTGTGGGTGATACTCCAAGCATGGATGTTGCTGGTCCAAAAGCCCTTGGAATTAAAGCCATCCTCATCGAACGAAAACATTCAGCCACAGACACTTCACAATCCATGGTTTGGAAGTCTAAAGAAGAAGCATACGTCAAGCCCGATGGAATAATTAAGAGTCTAAGGGAATTACCATCAATTCTTGAAGACTGTTAAATAAGAATGCATATTAGGGTGTAAAGAAACATTTATATTTGCTGAGACGCCTTCAAATTCATTTTGGCGAATGAAAGCTAGCCCCGCAATTAAACGGCGGCGGCTCAACCCCAACTATAAAGGCGTTTAACGCCCTAGAGGATGAGGACGGTTGGCCTCCAATTGCGGGGACAAAAATGTGGACCTGACATGCTCACATGCGTTAGGTCTGAAATGGGCTTTGACGTTTGTGGTTATCCCTCCAAATCCAGTTGGCATTGCGGCTGTACCGCAATACAGCAATAAACGTCAGGCTGCGGTCAGCTTGGAGCTTTCAACTCCGGTTGATCCTGCCGGACCCCACTGCTATCGGGATGGGACTAAGACATGCTAGTCGTGCGCTTCCAAGCCACGGTGGAGGCGCGGCGCACAGCTCAGTAACACGTGGCTAAC
>JARYMR010000128.1 GCA_029907045.1 Candidatus Bathyarchaeota archaeon | reverse complement strand
ATTTTACGTAGTAGGGAAGCAATGTGGACAATGGCGTTAATAGAAAATTTAAGGCTGTTGCTAACGTTAATAACGGTAATAAACCTCTCGTCTTTTTAATGAAGCTAAATCCTTCTAAAAAATCCTCTTTGAAAGAGGATTGATCTTGTTTCATTCTAACTGGTGGTATTTTTATAATAAAAAGTGGAAACAAAGCTACAAGAAATGTTATCACGTCAATCCAAAGGATTTGGTGAATTTTCCATAATCCAAGCATAAGCGCTGCTAATACTGGTCCGACCAAAGTAACCGCACCAGAAAAGAGATAATTTAAACCATTCATTCGACTCAACTTCTCCTTTGGAACCATTAAAGGAACAATAGCGGAAACCGCTGGAGAATGGAAAGCTTGGAATATGCCCCTTAAGGTGAGCAATAATAGAATATGCCAATAAGCAACAATACCCAACCAAAACAAAATAATAAGTAAAACAATAGCCAGAGCTTGTAGAAAATCTACAAAACCTATCAAAAATTTGCGATTCCACCTATCCACTAGAACACCAGCAAAAGGAGCTATAATCACTGCTGGAGCCAAACCCAAAAATGAAGCGAGAGATAAATACAAAGGATTTCCTGTTTCCAGGGTTATCCACCAAATTATGACGAACTGGGCAATGGAAGACCCTAATAAAGAGATTAACTGTCCAATCCAAAAGAACAAATAGTTTCTAAAAGATGATGTTTGATTGGCTTGCACTTCTGTATTTCTCTCCCTTTCCGCCCTACTTATTATTCATTTTTGGTGAAGAAATGATAAAGTGAATAATATAGTTATTCATTATGGAAAAAGTGGTCAAACATTCGACCACTCTAGAACATAGTAACCTTCCTCGTTCTCCACACCTATCCCCAACTCCACAGCTTTTCGAATTTGTGTATAACTCCATGGGTTCTGGGTGAGGCTTGTGTCTTCATAGCTTTGAATGATTTTTAGGGCTTCAACGTCTATGGCTATGCGGTCTCCGGAAGCCAAAACAACGTTTGGCTCTCGTATTTCGCCATTGGCTGGTCCTCCACTTATGAAGCATTTTCTTCCGTCCATAATTATCAGGTTTGGATTCACAACCAAGTTCAAATCTGCAATTTTCTCTTCCAAATGCCTTGCATGAAGCATCATTCTCTCGCTTGGCTTCATAAAACCAACAGCCAACTTTAGGCTTAAGGTGAACTTAGCCCACTTATGGGTTTTCATGCAACAAACATAAACAAGCTTCTCCGCCCTTAAGGCAGTTTCAGGCAAACTCACCTCTCTAAGATATTTACCACCAGTGGCAACCTTCACCCATTTGCCCTCATCAAAAAACACAATCTCCGCGCCAGCTTCCTCTGCCTTCGCAATCATGCCCGTTTCCGCCAAAACTTTTCTAGCCGAAAGTGAAACCATAGAAGATTCGCCGAGAATCACTTTTCCTGCGCCATGCTCAAACAAAAGTTCAATAACAGCCTTAACAAATTCTGGGTCGCTTGAGGTAGGAGGCGGATCGGCAGTGTTAAAGTTTGGCTTTAACCATATTTCATCGCCTTTTTTGACAACTTTGTTGAAGCCTCCAATCAAATCCACAGCCTTTAGAATGCCTCTCTTTCAAATTTTTGGTGCCGTTCACTTTGCTGACCAATACTTTACCATCTTTTTTGTAAAAATTTTCTTTAAACTTGCCAATTCCTTCTGCATCCATATTAATCACTGCCAATAAACTGACACATTTAAGAATTTAGGCTTTAACCAAGACAAAAGCGAAAATCTATAGAGGGGCTACCAATTTAGCTACTGAAAGCTTCCAAAATTTTAAACTATGTATTTATCAGTTTTTTCAAAATCCTTAACTATTTCCATAACCCGCCTTGGAACATTAACTTCTTCCAGTGGAATTCCTCCAAGCAGAGCCCAAGGACTTTTTTTCGCAATTGCTGAAGCGATATAATCTTCTCCGAAACATTTCCTTGCAATTTCATAAACCATCTCGCTAACTTCAACCTCTGAAAACTCGCCCAAAGCATGCAAATACTCGTGGAGCAATAAATTGTAAATTAGGGCGTTGACAACCCGCTTTGACTTAAGCGCAGCCTCAACTATATGGATTAGGCGCCTGTTTAAGACTATGTTGTTCGTTCCGAAAGGGTGGTAGGCTCCAAGCTGAATTGGCAAGTCGTCAAGAAAAAGCATCATTCCACCTCTCCGCTTACGTAATGAAAAGTAAACGCCGTCTTTGACTATTTCCCAAACTTCCCCATAGCTTTTAGCATTTTCCAAGCGACTGCGAAAACTTTCAACAGTTGCCGAATTTCCTTCATTCATTTTGCCTTAGCCACCAAATTCAAACTCGTCAACGGACTCATGGGTTGTAAGGTTGAAAAATTCCCATAAAATGCTACAGGCTCCCATCCAGCTTCTCTAAGAAGCGATGAGAGTTCGCTTGGGCTGTAAACGTGAAGTTCATATTCTACCCTATCTATAAACTCTAAATTCTCCCCGCATTTTTTGTAAAAGTTCCAGACGGTTTTCAATTGTGATGTTGTTAGGTCGTATTTTCTGCTTTCCAGTAGGACTATGCCGTCCACTTCGCTATAACTAGAGGGAACAAATTTGAAAGTTATGAACTCACTGTGCACGGTTTCCGCTATGAGCAGCACAGCATTTTCCTTCGAAAGCTCCCTTGCCTGCCTAAAAATTTTAAGGTCGTCCTTTTGTGAGAAATAGCCAATAGAAGTCCAAGCATTAACAACAACATCAAAGGGCTGCCGAATTTTTCCAACAACCTTTTTAAGATTTCTAACATCACCTTCCAGAAAAGTCACCATACTGGAAACATTATGCTCTTCAGCCTTTCTTTTCGCATCTTCCAAAAAAGCCTTGGAAATGTCCACTCCCACAGCCTTAAACCCTTTCTTAGCCATGTGTATGGAAATTCGCCCATTTCCGCAGCACAAATCAAGCAAATTGCCCTTAGTGATGCCGAAACCGCTAAGCACTTTAACCATGCCGTTCACAACTTCCTCGGTTCGAGACCACCTTTCATCTAAAAACTTTAGGAAAATGTTGGAATTTTTGATGAAGAGTTTCTTAGTCCAATCGTTCATGCTTTTTTATAAAGTCAAGTTTTCTAATATGCCTTTTGGGAATCAACTGTTCACCAAAACAAATAAAGGAAACCGTCTTAAATGGTTAGGGAAAAGCTTGGAGCGTAAATTAGATGGCAAGCATAATCCTCGTTAGAGATGTCATGTCAAAAGAAGTGAAAGTTGTGCGCCCAGACACAACTGTTAGGGAAGTTGTTGCCACAATGAACAAGTTCAACATAGGCTCCATAATAGTTGTTCAAGGCGAAAGACCAGTGGGCATCATAACAGAACGTGACATATTAAGAAGGCTTGTGGAGCCATGCCTTGCTCCAGAGACGCTAACAGCAAGATATGTCATGACAAGTCCCGTTACGACTATAAGCGAAACAGCCACCATAGAGGAAGCAGCAAAACTCATGGCGAAAAAGAAGGTTAAAAGGCTTCCAGTTATGAGTGATGAAAAAATTGTTGGAATAGTAACCTTCACAGACATAGTAACAAAAGTGCCAACAATGCTCTCCATACTGGAAGAACTTGTTAGACCCCACAAACGCAAATATTAAAATTCTGGTTTAGCC
>JARYMR010000127.1 GCA_029907045.1 Candidatus Bathyarchaeota archaeon | reverse complement strand
AAGGTCACCCATTTAGAGGAGACAGGTTCGTAAACGCCGTGAAGTTTTTTGAAACTCAAGGATTGTTCAGCCTTTCTAAAATTGCGTTAGTTGAACCTCAACAGGCTTCAAGGGAGGATTTGTTGAGGGTTCATGATGAAAGTTATGTTGATTTAATTTTTCGCCTGGCGAAGGAAAGAAAATCCTATGATATGGAGACTCCTGTTTCTCAAGAAATTCTTGAGGCTGCATTATTGATTGTGGGTGGTGCGATAGAGTGTGGTGAGGCGGTTTTTGATGGAAGAGCGAGGCGGGCGATTTCTATTGGTGGTGGTTATCATCATGCGGGAAGAAACTATGGTGGCGGATTCTGCTTATTTAATGACATAGCGGTTTTAATTGAGTATTTGCGAATTAAGTACGGTATCAAACGTTTTCTTGTTTTGGATTATGATGTCCACTTTGGGAATGGCACAAGCGACATCTACTATAGAGATCCAAACGTACTTTACATATCTTTACATCAAGATCCACGAACAATTTATCCTGGAACTGGATTTGTTTGGCAAATTGGAGAAGAAGCAGGAGAAGGCTACAATGTTAATGTGCCCTTGCCTCCAGGAACAAGCGATAGCACATATCTTTATGCCTTAAGAGAGATTTTTGTTCCTTTGGCTGAAGAGTTTAAGCCAGAAATAATTATTGCTAATGGTGGAAGCGATTCGCATTTTGCAGACATGCTCGGCGATTTAAGTTTGACTGTTAAAGGGTTTTTTGAGGTTTCCCGTTTAATCCGCGAAACTGCCGAAAAATTTTGTCAAGGAAAGCTTGTTTTAATGCCTGGAAGCGGATACAACCCAAAAGTTTTACCATTATGCTGGTATGCGCTTATTGCTGGAATAGTTGGTTTAGAAGAAATCAACATTAAAGACCCCTACAATCCGCCGGGAGAGCCTCCTTATTGCCGAAAGAAAGTTGAAGACACAATTGGAGAACTAAAAAGTTTGTTAAAGAAAAAATGGAATTGCTTTAGATGAAAGGCTAAACTTTTCTTTCGATAGGTTTTGCGATTACTGCAGTTCCGTATGCTGCGAAGACTGTGGCTGTTCCCTGGAGTATGTCACTTGTTTCAAAATCCACGCCAATAACTGCATTTGCACCAATTTTCTTGGCGTTTTCAACAAGTCTGTTTAAAGATTCCCTTCTAGCCTTTTCACATTCTGAAGTGTAAGCTGTTACTTCTCCTCCGAAAATTCCTTCAATGCCAGCAACTATTTTTCCACCCACTCCTCTTGTGCGTACAGTCAATCCATGAATGGTGCCTAAAACCTTCACTATTTCGTATCCTGGCAGCTCTGGCGTTGTTACAACAATTATTTCTTTTTCACTCATTTTGGTTTAACCCAGAGAACTTTAATACTTAAGACTATTTAATTTGATTTCTCATCAGCATAGATAAGGAAGTAACTTTATGGAAAAAATCGATAAAGTTCGTGAATTGTTTCCAGTGACTAAGAATAAGGTTTTCCTAAATCACGCTGCACAATCTCCTCTTCCGAAACCAGTTGCTGATGCGGTTTGTAGGTATGCTGAAGATTTCTCGAATTTCGGAGACACTTCGATTGAATGGGACGATGGTGGAAAACCATTATTTGCAAAGCTGATTGGCGCGAAAAAAGAAGAAATAGCCTTTATCGAAAACACTTCCGTAGGCATGAATATTGCTGCAAGCGTGCTTCAATATCCACCAAGCTCAAAAATTGTCACAACAAATTTGGAATATCCCTCCGTGGTTTATCCATGGCTTCGCAAAAGCTTAGGCGTGAAAGTCCATTACGTTAAAAACGTTAATGGCAAAATTTTGCTTGAGGATGTGGAGAAGGCTGTTGACAACAAGACAGTAGCTGTTGCAGTAAGCCACGTTGAATACGTCAATGGTTTTCGAAATGATTTGCGAGCCATAAGCGAAATAGCCCACAAACATGGAGCTTACCTAATTGTTGACGCAATACAATCTGCTGGAGCCATACCAATAGACGTTAAAAGAGATGACGTGGATTTTTTGGCAACAGCATGCTACAAATGGCTTCTAAGCCCGCCTGGAGCTGGCTATTTATACGTGAAAGAAGAGCTTATTGAAAAGTTTGAGCCGCCTTTCGTGGGTTGGGCAAGCGTAAAGCCCGAAGTATTTGAGACAATAGATTTTTGGGACATTTGGAGCTTGAGGCTTTCGGAAACGGCAAACCGCTTCGAAATTGGCTCACCAAGCTTTATAAGTTTTGTAGGCGCAACAGAAGCGCTAAAATTGCTGTTAAACTTTGGCATAGAAAACATTGAAAAAAGAATATTCAAACTAACAGACTATTTGATGGAAAGTATCAAAAATTTAGGGTTAGAATTTTTCACTCCAGAAGAACGACAATATCGTTCTGGCATAGTATTGTTTAAAATACACAAGCCACAAGAGTTGGTTGCCAAACTGCGCCAAAAAGGAATTGTTGTTTCCGCCAGAGCCCATGGAATAAGGGTTTCACCCCACTTTTACAATACAGAAAATGAAATTGATAGATTAATTGAAGAAATTAAGAAATGGTAGGCTTCCGCCAAAAGGATGAATTTGATGGTTAAAGTGGAAAAGGTAGATGACAGCAACAAACAACAGATTATAAATTTTCTAAAAAGGAACGTCATCAAGCATGTCTTCGTCATATATGACCTTCAATACGACCCGAACCATACAATTATGCATGCAGCCTTCGAAAACAGCAAATTAAAAGGATATATCCTTACATATACGGCGCTACAGTTTCCAAGCGTTATCCTACAATGCGAAAAAGACCTTGCAAGGCAACTCTTAAAATATGCTCCAGAAAACCACTTTATACTCCATACGCCACCGGAAAACCTTCCAACGATTAAGGACAAGTTTAAGGATGCAAAAACTTACCTTGAAAATTGGATGCTGGTTAAAAGGGGACAAGCAAACTTTTTCAGGTCAGAATTTGTGCGCAGATTATATTCTGAAGTTGATGCCAAAAAACTCTTAATTCTTCCTTCAAGCCGTGAAGACCGCAGAGCTGGCACGGTGGAAAGTACCTTGGATTTTATACGTAAAATGCCCACTTACGGGTTTTTCATAAAAGACGAATTGGTCTCATATGCAAGCTCTTTTCTGCAGCTTCCACAAGTTTGGATGATAGGCGGAGTTTACACGCATCCAAGTCATAGAAATAAAGGATATGCAACCTTAGCCATCTCAGCAGTAACCGAAGAAGCATTAAAAAATGCGGATTCAGCCGCCCTATTTGTGAGGTCGGACAATTATCCAGCCATTAAAGCCTACGAGAAAATTGGTTATCGAAAAATAGGCGAAAAACTTTGGGTTGACGTTGGAACTGGGCTGAAACCATAAATGTTATCAAGCATTCTTAATAGTGCCTAATTTTTAAACACCTTTTTTCTTTTAGAGATTGACAACTAACCTACTACTTATTAAAAGCGATGCAAAAATACTTGAATTAAACCTTTCTCAAGGCGAATATTCTGTTTTAGCTTAATTTTGCTTTAATTTTGGGGATGATTTCTTTCTGCAATTGTGTTACGCCAAAAGTTGTGATTTTGTATTTATCTTCTGTTGTTTTTGCAATCATGCCATTCTTAACAAGTTCGCCAAGCCTTGTACTAGTAATTTTCCCGCTTTTTCCAAGTTTAGCTTGCAACTCTTCTTTAGAAATCGAATCACTTCTAGCAAAGCCCAACTGAAAACCAACGTAGTTAGCTAAAAGCCACAAAAGCAGAGTTTCATTATCCGTAAGT
>JARYMR010000126.1 GCA_029907045.1 Candidatus Bathyarchaeota archaeon | reverse complement strand
ACCAAGACCTACCCTTGAGAATTAAAGCCCGCTTCGCCATTGGAACAATAACAGAAGAAAGCCTAAAAATTGGACCTGGCTTAATTGAAAGAAGCATAAGCCTAGCCACAGACACTCCATTAAGCGATGTTAGAAAACTTTTGATAGATTATGGAGAACATGGCGAAGTTGCCTACTTACTAAAAAAGCCTAAAAATCCAGAATTAACTGTAGGAGAAGTATATGAAGCCATTAAATTTTTGCCAAAATTGGGAAGGATTATGGAACGGGAACTTTACATTTCAAGCCTTTTGCGAGTGAGCACGCCCACAGAGGCAAAATACATTGTCAGACTTCTGCTTGAAGATTTAAAACTCGGCTACTATGCCAACACTGTTGTTAGGGCTGCCGCAAGAGCCTATGGAGTGCCGCCCCAACTAATCGAGAATGCCTCAGCCATACTGGGCTTACCAGAAGCCATGACATTGGCATCGGAAGGAGTTCTTAAACTTTCAGAAGTTAAAATGCGCCCAGGACAATTCATTAAACCCCAACTTGCCCACCTTTACGAACCCGACAAAGTGGTTTATCCAGCCAGAGCAGAATACAAACTTGATGGAAGCAGACTTCAAATCCATAAATGGGGCACCCAAATTTGGCTTTACTCAAGAAGAGGCGTTGAAAAATCCCAAACCCTGCCTGAAATAGTGCAAATAGCTGAAAAATTCAAGGCGCAAAGCTGTATTGTGGACAGCGAAGTCATAGCCATGGACGATTTTGGAAATCCATTACCATTCCAAACATTGCTTGAAAGAACAGTTCCGAGAGAACTCACACCTGAAGAACTGGAAGAAAGGAAAAGAAAAGTTAATGTTACAATTAAAGCCTTTGACATACTATTTCTAAACGGACAAGAACTCGTCCATCTACCCCTTTCAACTAGGCGAAAATACCTCTTAGAAGTTGTTCCAACCGAATATCTTGTGGAAGGAGTTGACTGCCAAAGTGAAGTTGAGCTTATGCGCTTTTACGAAGAAGCCCTAAAGAAAAAATTTGAAGGAATAGTTGTAAAAAACTTGAGTTCATCATATGAAATTGGGCAACGCACATACACATGGCTTAAACTGAAACCAGAACGAGACACGATAGACTGCACAATAGTAAAAGCCCTCTACGGAAAGGGCAGAAGAGCAGGCCTATACTCATCATTCCTGCTTGCAGTCCGCGACCCTACAGAAAAGATGCTTTACACCATTGGCAAAGTTTCAAACTTACCAGAAGAAACCATGGACGCCCTAAGAACAATAGTTGAAAACGCTAAAACAGGCGAAGATGAAGAGGGCGTATTCGTAAAACCTTCATTGGTAGCGGAAGTTACCTATCAAGAAATTCAAGAAACAGACGAATACACAAGCGGCTTCGCCCTAAGAGTGCCAAAAATAGTTAGGTTTAGAACAGATAAAACCGTTAATGAAATGGATACTATTGAAAAACTGAAAAAACTTTACGAATTGCAATATGAAAGATATTCAAACCAAATAATTTAATTATTTAACAATTGACTTACAGCTCTCCAAGCCTTTAATCACTTAGTACAAGTTTCTTCTGTTTAGAACTCTAAATGCGGAGTAGGGTTGAAGAGAAGGAATATCGGCTGTTGTTTTGTATTGTTGGTTGCGGAGCCCTAAGGAAATCTCTATAAACTCTTTTAGGGTTGAGTTGGCAAATTCTAAAGTGGGTCTTCCATATGTAATTCCGTTACATGTAGAATCAGCGTATATGAAAAGGGTTTTTCCGCCAAAATTAAATGCTGATTCCTTTGCGTATCCAAAATCTGGTTTGCTCAAAATTTTGAAGGGCCAAAGCTTGCATGCTTTTGGTTTCATGTGTTGTAGTCCACATATGTGCGTATTTGAGAGGTTGTATAGGAAAATGCATGAGCCGTCGCTTCTTCTTTTTATAAATAGTTTATTTAAGCCTGAAACGGTTTTGTCTACACCGTAATTGTTCACGATTTTTAACCATTCCTGAAAGTTTAGGACGACGCTGTAGGCTTTGCAACATAATCCGCATGCTTTGCATTTCCAGTCTGCAATGTATCGCCATGGAACGAACAGCATCTTCTGCCTACTCGCCTCTTCCAATAAAATTCAAAATTGTTTTCTCTTAAAATTATTTTGTAAAATTTTTCAGTTTTTCAGCAAATTCTATAGGAAACTGCGTGGCTTTCCATGTTTTCTTATCTAAAGTTACTATAACTACGTAGCCATTCGCTAACAAAGCTCCAGACTCCTTGTTGAACACTTTAAAACCATATTTCACAGATTTCTCTCTTAACTCGTCCACTGTTAACTCCACTTCAAGCAAATCATTAAATCTCGCTGGTCTCTTATACTGACAAAAAGCCTCAACCCTAGGAAATAACAGTCCCTTCTCCGCTGCGTCATTAAAGCTGAAACCCAAATGTCTATAAAATTCTTCTTCGGTTCTCTCAAAAAATCTGAAATAGTTAGAATAGTGCACAATTTGGGCGGAATCGGTGTCCACCCACGTGACTCTAAAAGAAGTTTTGAAAGCTGAAGGTGCCATAAGTTTTCACTTGTTAGCTGAAAATCTAAACTTTCCTGTACAAATAAATTGTGTGGGAAGGATATCCCAAAGTTTGGTTCTCACAAAAGTTTACAACTTTGACTGGTTTCCACCCGACAATTTCATAATCATGAGAAACCACACGGGCTCCAGGTCTAAGTTCAGATTCAAGTTTTGGCTTAATCTTTTCATTTGCACTTGTCGTTAAATAGAGAAAAACAACATCAGCTGATGTTAGGTCAACGTGAAACATGTCGCCGTTCACTATAGTCACTTTGTCTTGAAGCCCCTGCTCATAAACAGCGCTTAAAGCCTTTTTTACAAGGTCTTCTCTTAATTCTACGCCTACGGCTCTTGCGCCAAAGTCTTTTGCAGCCATTATTACAGCTCTGCCGTCTCCGGCGCCCAAGTCAAAGAAAACTTCTCTCGGTTTTAATTCAGCTAAGATAAGCATTTGACGGATTACTTGTGGAGGGCTCGGAACGTAGGGGGCTATATACATTTATGAAACCTCTTTCTATGCGTGACTTAGCGTTTTCTGTTTAATCAAAATGTTTTGGCTCTTTTAAAGACTTTTGCATCTTAAGCGACATATGTGGCTTTTTTGGATGTTGGTCTTCTGGCTTCTCCACATTTCATGCAACTTTGGGTGCACAATTCAAGATATTTTCCTTCATCTCCAGAGCCAACGCTTTCTGCCGCCTTGCGGCAGAGCGCACTTGCCTCTTCGCATCCACGTTCATCACAAAGTTTTGAAACGTAAGTGCATATTTCTTGCACATCTCTTGGTTCTAATACGGCTCTGTTTGTGCGGACAAGTAGGCATATTTCTCTTGCTAAAACACATGTTTGAATGTATTTGATTCTCTCAAGAACTTCCTCCCGCAATCGTTTACGGCTTATTTCCAAATCATCATTTCTCCTTTAAACAATTGATAAGCGAGTGTTTAGGCACATTAAAGCAGAGCCCTTCATTTAAAAGTTGCTATACCCTTTTGAGTTACCAGAACCTTTTTGTAAGGGCTTTCCGTTCTGCTTCAAGGACGAGTTCGTAAAATTTGTCGCTAAGCTTTTTCTCTTCTTCGAGAATCTCTTTGACGTCGGATGGTTGAACTTTTCTTGCACAAAGTGCGATGGCGGCAGCTTTCCCATACTTTGTTATTAGTTGAGCTGTTTGTAATGCCTGTTTTTTCAATTTCTCCTCGCTTTTTGTCAGTTTTTCACCCTTCTTTTCAATGAGGGGAAGCGCCTTCTCCTCT
>JARYMR010000125.1 GCA_029907045.1 Candidatus Bathyarchaeota archaeon | reverse complement strand
ATGACATACGTCATGCTTAAATACTTTTCCCAACAAAATACCTAAACGGTGCAAAAAATTGATAATTCCATGCGAAATTGCCGTAAAATCCGTTATACCAGCAGTAAAAGCGTTAATAGCAAAACAACTCCTAGAAAAGCATGGCCTAAAACAGGAAAAGGTTGCAGAAATTTTAGGAATATCCCAAAGCGCAGTGAGCAAATATACACGAAAAGTTAGAGGTTATGCAGTAAAAATTGACGGTATAGAAGAAATAGAGCCCTTAATAGAGAAAATGACGCGTTTGCTTGAGGACGGGACTTATCAAAGAAGGGAATTTCTGAAAGTTTTCTGCCAAACATGCATGGTTGTGAGAAAAACGGGCATTATGTGCCAATTCTGCCAAAAAACCGAGCCAAAAATAACCATGAAAAACTGCGGTTTCTGTTTAGCAGTAAAAACTTATTAGAATAGGAGTTGAAAGGTTTAGAGGTGAGGGAATTGCCTAATTCCGACGAAGAAGCTTTTCTTGATATATTAGAAAAAGTGAGCAAAAGTGTTGTCAACATAAGCACAATAAAACTTGTCCACCACATATTTTATCAGATTGTCCCAGTTAAAGGCATGGGTTCAGGAACAATAATCGACCCAAAAGGTTACATACTAACCAACAATCACGTTGTTGGAGGAGCAAAAAAAATTTCCGTAACCTTATGGAATGGCGAAATTTTGGAAGGAAAATTGGTGGGTTCATGCACCGTACATGACATAGCAGTTGTAAAAGTTGATAGAGACGCCCTTCCATCAGCCGAACTTGGAGACTCAGACAAGCTAAGGGTTGGACAGAGGGTCTACGCCATTGGAAATCCATTTGGGTTAGCGGGCGGTCCAACGGTCACTACGGGTGTTATAAGCGCGGTAAACAGAACGATAGAGTCTGAAAATGAATTTTTGGAAAATCTTGTGCAGACGGACGCCGCCATAAATCCTGGAAATAGTGGCGGACCCCTAGTAAATCTTGAAGGCAAGGTTGTGGCAATAAACACCGCCATAATCCCCTATGCGCAAGGAATAGGATTTGCCATCCCAATAAACTCTGCTAAAAAATGTGCAAGTGAAATAATTACAAATGGAATTTCCACAAGACCTTGGCTTGGAATAATAGGCTTAAGCATTACGGAAGAAATGGCTCGCTACTACGATTTGCCAGTGGAACATGGAGTGCTTGTGACAAGGGTTGTGGAGGGAAGCCCAGCAGACCATGTTGGAATGATTGCTGGCGACATAATTTTGAGGATGGATGAAACAGTCATTTACACTATTGAAGATTTGGTTAGGGAACTTCACAAAAGGCGAGTGGAAGATAAAGTGAGAATTTTTGCTGTCAGTGGTGGTTTGGAGCGGCGTTTTGAAGTCATTTTGAGCAAAATGCCTTAATCAAGCGTAAGGGTGTGTGCAGAAAATCTCTTCTGAAGAAATAGTGAAAACAAAACCTAACCTTTCATTGTTAGCTTTAGTCTCTTTCATAGGTTCTTTTATGATTGCAAGAACATTCACAACTTTCAACCCAAACCTTGTCTTAATCAGCGGCGACCTTCACATTCATCACTTTTGGTATGGTTTAGCCATGCTTGCAATAGGCGGTTGGCTGGGCATAAGCTATGAAAGCGAAAGAATAAACAGATTGGCAGCAATCCTTTTCGGCGCTGGGGGCGGACTAATAGGGGATGAGGTTGGGCTTTTGCTAACTTTAGAAAGTGAGAATTATTGGGCTGGAATAACCTACACAATCATAATCATATTTCTTGCTTTTGCATCCATTCTCATTTTGTTAAATAGATATTCAAGGCTTATCCGCACGGAATTCACGCAATTTTTGCGCAGCAACGCAAGCCTTTATTTTGGCGTCTTCCTCGCCGCAGTCTCAGTAGCATTCATTCTAGAAACAGAAAATCTCTTAATTACAACTTTATCAAGCGTGCTAACGTTTACAGCTTGTCTCATCATTTTGGCTTATTTCATTCAAAAAATAAGAACAAGACATTAGATAGCATAAGAGCGTGTCTCTATGCACAAAAATAGTCACCAAATAAGAAGCGTGAAATACCTAGAAATAGCTTTAGGCATTACCCCATTATTCTTCATTATCGAGTTGGTTGGCGGAATCTTAACAAATAGTCTTGCCCTCTTAGCGGATGCTTGGCATATGTTAAATGATGCTGCAGCCCTAATTTTCGCTCTTATGGCTGCATGGATTTCAACTCGTCCAACCAACATGAAAAAGACTTTTGGATATTACAGAGCTGAAATTCTCGCAGCTTTTTTGAATGGCGTTTTCTTATGGGGTGTTGTCATTTTCATTTTTTATGAGGCTTTTCAGCGATTTCAAAATCCAATTCGTGTGGAAAGTTTAAACATGCTCATCCTAGCCTTCTCTGGTTTGGCAGCCAATGGATTATCAGCCATCACCCTATCCAAATCAAAGAGTGAAAGTTTAAACGTTAAAGGCGCTTTCCTTCACGTTTTAGCTGATGCTTTAGGTTCTATTGGAGCAATTTCCGCTGGATTAATCATGTATTTTACAGGGTGGTATCAAGCAGACGCTGTCATCAGCATAATGTTAGGCGCACTAATCTTTTATAGTTCTTGGAAACTTGTTCGAGAATCCATAAACGTTCTCCTTGAAGGAGTCCCTTATGGAATTAACTTAAATGCTGTGGAGCAGAGGATTATGGAACAAGAAGGTGTAAATGAAATTCACGACCTCCACGTCTGGTGCATTACTCCAACTAAGATGTGTTGTATGAGTTGTCATGTTGTGGTGAAGAAAGAAACGGATAAGAAGAAACTTCTTTCGGATTTGATGAGAATCTTGAGCGAGGAGTTCGGGATAGACCACACAACCATTCAATTAGAAGATGGAGGATACCCCAAGGCGATTAGCGAGCATTAAATAAGGCATAGTTTTGCAGAAACTTTTACTTTTAACCTTTACAGAAGTGTTTTCTGGGTGAAGCGTTTGAAAGCGAAATTGGTTGTTGACAGCGAAGAAATAAGCCTTAACGAATTTGTCATGAAAATCTTAAGCGGAACCATTGTTGGAGCAGTAACTTCTCTGAAAGGGATAAAGAAGGACTGGAAAGAAATTGAAATAAAAGTGACAAGGTAAGCGCTAGTGGTTATCCGCTTAAGATTGTGGATATTTCTATTGGAGCAAACAATTCCCTTTTCGCCTTACAGATGGGACAGACATATGGTGGATCTTCCCGAAAAACCACGTAACCGCACTGTTTACAATACCAGAGTTTCAGCTTTATCTCCGAAGGCTTTTTAACGGTTGCTGTAACAGTCTCCGAAGTTTCAGTCTTCCCATAAGCCCTAGCTTGCTTTTCTAAGGGTCTTCGTTCAGGAACTGGCATAAGCGGAGTTTTTCCTTCATATACATCTTTCCTAACATACAATGCACAGTAGCAAGCTCCAAACTCTTCAACATCTGGATCTCGATAATCGCATGGGCATATTATGTCTCTATCAAACTCAAGTTTTCCTGAAGCCAATCTGCAAGGGCACGAGGGATAACCATAACGTTCCTCATTCCTCTTTAATCCTTCAAGAAGATCTCTGAGGAAATCCGGGTTTGGGTTTAAGTAGTAGCCATGAGTTTTTGCGTCGCTTTCTGCTCTTTGGCGTACTTTTTCAAGGGTTATCAAATTTCTAAAATCTCCTTTAGCTTGTCTTTGCGGAAACCGTTAATCAAAATCTTACCGTCTATTATTATTGCTGGATAGCTGAGGTCTCCCTTTCTTTCAAGAATGTCTTTTCGGATTTTTTCTTTGTCTTCGTCGTTGCTGAAGTCCACATCCACATACTCATATTCAATTTCGTTCTCTTTCAGAAACTGTTTTGTTAATTTGCACCATGCACATGTGCTTAACGCATAAACCAAAACCTTATGCCTCTTGTTTTTTCCTGGAACCTTAACAAT
>JARYMR010000124.1 GCA_029907045.1 Candidatus Bathyarchaeota archaeon | reverse complement strand
CTCATTCCAGTAATTCATAAGAAGCCCTACCTTGTCAACGCCAGTGGATTTTAAGTAGGCTATTGCATCATTAAGTAGCGCTGTTCCTATTCCCATGTTTCGGTATTCTTTAAGAACAAAAAGGTCCCATATGTATGCTGACCTCCAAGTAATATCCATAACCACACCATCATAACTATGAAGCCTTTTTACGGATATGCAATAGCCAATAACTTTTTCGTCATCTAAAGCCACCTTCACAAGATTTATGTCTTGGTTATAAATTCCAAGAACAACCTTAACCCACTCTTCTAAATATTCTTCCGGCGGATTCCAACCAGATTCTATTTCACAAAGCTTCTTTAGCTCTCTCAATTGGGGAACTTCTTCCTTTGTAAGAGAACTTATTCTAAACATAATAATGCACCTAAACAAATTGTTATCGCATAATTTATTACATTAAAATTATGGTTGAATCTTTAACGGATTAGGAAAGTTATTTCTTTCACGAGAGTTTCTGGAATTATTGCTCTTCCCTTTCGCTTATTCAGCTTAACAAAACCAAATTTGCTCAGCACTTTTAGATCTTGGTAAACGTTTTTCACGTTTCGCCTCACTTTTTGGGCTAAATCATTTATTGACTCTACCCTTAAAATGGCAAGTTTATGCAGCAATTCCATCCTTTTAGGCGTCAACAAAGCCACATGTTCTGGCTTAAAATCCTTTATTTCCTCCACCGCATAATCAACTGTTCCTTCTTCCATGTAAACCTTATAACTGTCCACAAGCTCCGCCCATTCAAAATAAGCTCTTACAAGTTTGGCATCTAACTTTTGTCTAAGGAAAAGCTCTTCAACCTTTTCGAAGCTCATGCCAAAGTCTTTCTCAAACTTTCTAATTCTTTCCAATATTTCTTCTGATGTTAAGTTTCGAATAATTTTTAGAAACATAAAGTTTTCACAGTTAAAAGATAGGCTCATTTGCTTAAAATTTTCACTATGGAAATGCTTAAGGCAACGAATGCGCACTTTAAAATTCCATTTAAAAATAATGGTCTGATGTGACAATGTCGCCAACAAAAATTGGAGAACAAATTTATCTCATTGACGTCCAAACTGGGGGAATCAAAAATTTTATCGCCAGCTATGTGCTCAAGGGAAAGCAGGTGGCAATAATTGAAACAGGACCCACCTCATCAGTGCCAAATTTGCTTTCTGGCTTAAAGGAATTAAACGTGAAGCCTGAAGATGTAGCTTACGTGGCTGTTTCTCACATTCACCTTGACCACGGAGGGGGCGTCGGAACACTACTAAAGTTTTTGCCTAAAGCTAAAGTAATCGTTCACCAAAGGGGAGCTCCACATCTGGCGAATCCAGAAAAACTTTGGCAGCAGTCACAAGACGTTCTTAAGGGCATAGTTGAAATTTATGGCGAACCAGAACCTGTTCCCGAAGAAAGGATTATTGCTACAACGGACGGCATGACGTTTGATGTTGGGGATAATATTAGGTTAAGAGTGGTGGAAACTTTGGGGCATGCTTCCCATCATCAAAGCTATTATGAACCATCAAGCGAAAGCCTTTTTCCAGGAGATGCTGCGGGCATTTATCTAAGTGAAATTGATGCAATCGTGCCTACTACACCTTCTCCTTTCCGTTTGGATATCGCATTAGCTTCTTTGGATAAATTGATGAGCCTAAAGCCTAAAACGCTATATTACACCCACTTTGGCAGAGCAAGCAATCCTTTAGAAAAACTTCAAGCATATTCACAGCAGCTAAATCTTTGGGCAAAAATTGTGAAGCAAGGCTTAGAAAACAAAGAAAATTTGAAAATGATAAGTGAGCGGATAATAAAGAGCGATAGGGCTGTTCAGAGGGCTTTTGAACATATTCAGGTTCATCCAGTTTTAAGCCAAACAGTTTTTAATGAAAGTTTGCGGGGTTTTATTGATTTTGTAGAGAAATTTGGCTTGAACCCGCCTTAATTGTTTTGGTGTAAACGCCAAAATTGTTTATATTCCAGCCACAGTATTCCTATAAACTGGTGAAAAAATGGGAGAAGAAGAAAGCCGTCCCCCTCCAGAAAAAGTTCCTTTAGAAAAAATAGACAATTACACATGGCGCATACCAAAATACAAACCAGGCATGCAAGTTCCAGGAGTAGTCTTTGCCGATAACAATTTACTGGAGAAAATGCAGACAGATAGAACACTTTGGCAATGCGCCAACGTTGCCCATTTACCCGGTATCTACAAATACTCTATAACGCTTCCAGACGGACATGAGGGTTACGGCTTCCCAATAGGAGGAGTAGCCGCAACAGACTATGAAGAAGGCGTAATCAGCCCAGGCGGAGTGGGCTACGACATAAACTGTGGAGTTCGCCTATTAACAACAAACCTTTCAGAACAAGACATACGCCCAAAACTCGCCCAACTAACAAACACTATTTTTGAAAATGTTCCATGCGGACTTGGAAGCCGCAGAAAAGATTTCAAAGCCACAGCTCACGACTTGGAAAGGCTTGTCACGGAAGGGGTTCAATGGGTTATTGACCAAGGGTTGGGCTGGTCTGAAGATGCTGAACACTGCGAAGAGCACGGGTGCATGAAAAACGCAAATCCAGACAAAGTTTCAACAACAGCCAAAAACAGAGGCGTAACACAGATTGGCACTTTAGGCTCTGGAAACCATTTCTTAGAAATTCAAAAGGTAGACAAAATCTACGATGCCAAAACAGCTAAAATCTTTGGAATTGAACATGAAGGACAAGTTACAGTTATGATTCACTGCGGCTCCAGAGGCTTCGGCCACCAAATATGTTCAGACTACTTGAGAGTTATGGAAAGAGCCGTGCACAAATATAAGATAGTTTTGCCAGACCGTGAACTCGCATGCGCCCCGGGAAATAGCAATGAAGCAGAAGATTATTATCAGGCGATGGCCTGCGCTGTTAATTATGCCTTTGCCAATCGTCAAGCCATAATGCATTGGGTTAGACAAAGCTTTCAACAAGTTTTCAAACAAGACCCGGAAAGGTTTGGTTTAAGACTTGTTTATGACGTGGCTCATAACATTGCAAAAATAGAAGAGCATAGAATCAACGGAGAAAGAAAGAAAGTTTGGGTTCACAGAAAAGGGGCAACAAGAGCCTTTCCGCCCGGACATCCAGAAATTCCAGCCGATTACGCTTTGGTGGGGCAGCCAGTGCTTATACCAGGAAGTATGGGAACAAGCTCTTGGCTTTTGGTGGGAACTGAAAAAGCCATGCAAATAAGTTTCGGCTCCACAGCCCACGGCGCTGGAAGGATGCTAAGCAGAAATGCTGCCAAAAGGAGGTTCTGGGGTGGAGATGTGAAAAAAGCTTTGGAGCAGCGAGGAATCTTTGTTAGGTCGGAAAGCTCTGTTGTTTTAGCTGAAGAAGCGGATCCAGCATACAAAAACGTCGACATAGTTGCAGACGTAAGCGATAAAGTTGGAATAGCCACAAAAGTTGCTAGATTTGTTCCAATAGCCGTTGTAAAGGGCTAATCGCTAAGCCTTCCTTTTCCTTGTTTTCAGCTCTTGTTCTCGGTAGCTTTTCTCGGAACTTAATTTTCTTTGAATTTTAATTCTCTTTTCTTCCACCGAATGCGCCTTATGGATTTCCCTCATATACCATCCTCTTTCCCTTGCATAATGAACGCTCACCATAATTCCAGCTAAAAGTAAAACCAAACCGATGGACGTTAAAGTTAAACCTAAAAGGCTGTATGGGTGTGGTGTTAAATGGTATGGGATTATCAAAAGCCACTCTGGATTCTCAACTTTTATAACTGTTTCAAGCAATCCGCTTACAAAAAATATGGAGCCTATTATAATTATTAAATATCCAACAGTTTCATTATGCCTCGATTCTTCCGCCTTTTCATGCAAGTATTCGCTAAAAAGCATTAAAGTCCACGGTTTGAGCAGCGACATGGTTGTCTATAAACTTTATTGCGATTTCCGAATAGGTTTATAACA
>JARYMR010000123.1 GCA_029907045.1 Candidatus Bathyarchaeota archaeon | reverse complement strand
AGAATTCAAAAAAAATCTTTCAGACAAAGTATACATGAGAGTAATAAAAAATACACTAATGAGAAAAGTCATCGAAAACTGCAAAGAAAAACCGAACCTAGAAAAACTTACAGAACATTTGGAAGGCTCAAACATTTTCCTATTCACAAATTTAAACCCCTTCAAATTGGCTCTAATTCTCGAAAAAGGAAAAGTCAGAACCACAGCGAAAGCCGGAGACATAGCAGCCTTCGACATAATAGTTCCAGCTGGAAACACTGGACAGCCTCCAGGACCAATAATTAGTCAATTAAACGCTGCGGGTTTGCCAACAAGGATTGAGGCTGGAAGCGTATGGGTTAGCAAAGACACATTGGTGGCGAGAAAGGGCGACGTAATCGATGAAAGACTTGCAAGCGTCTTGTCAAAGCTCGGAATAAAACCTGTTGAGGCTGGACTATCCATTAGGGTTATTTATGATGAGGGGTTGATAATAACCCAAGAACAGCTTAAAATAGACACAAAAGAAACTCAACAAACCATCCAAAAAGCTCATGCAGATGCCTTCGCCCTTTCGCTAAGCTGCGCCTATCCAGCACCAGAAAACACTATAACGCTTCTGCAGGTGGCTCATCAAGAGGTTTATGCACTTTCAATTAACGCAGCCATTCCCGCAAAGGAAACAATAGCAGACTTGATTAGAAGGGCGCATATGGAAATGCTAAGTTTAAGTAGTAGACTGCCTAATTTAGAGGGAAAAACCGAACAAACTGAAAAAGGTTAAAATATTTGAATGAAGAGGTGAAAAAGTATGGAATACATTTACGCCGCCATGCTCCTTCACAAAGCTGGAAAGGAAATAAACGAAGAAAACCTAACCCAAGTTTTGACAGCCGCTGGCATAAACGTTGACGCAGTCCGCGTAAAAGCCTTAGTGGCTTCTTTAGCCGAAGTTAACATTGACGAAGCCATCAAAACCGCACCAACAATGATGGCTGCACCCGTTGCCGCTACGCCAGCATCAACAGCGCCAGCAGCAGAAGCCAAACCAAAGGAAGAAGAGAAGAAAAAGAAGGAAGAAGAAGAAAAGGCAAAGGAAGAAGCAGCACTGGAAGGCTTAGGCGCACTATTCGGTTAGAGAATTGCCCATTTCTTTTACTACCTTAAAGGGCTGTTTAACGCTTACCTTTTAGGCTTTTCCATAAAATAAACGGTATCCATCCACAGATAATCATTAAGGTTCCTGGAAAAGCTCCAGGACGATAATTTAGCAGAAAAGCCTCAAATATAAAAAAGGATACGCCCATTCCTATGGCGGATAAAACTGCAACTTCTTTCCCAAACTTTTTCAAAGTTTGCAGCCCCAGAAGCCCAGCAAAGAAAAAATCGCCCAAACCCAAGGACATATAAACTTTGCCAAATTCTGTTACAATTTCCGGAACCGTCGGCAAAGTAATCAAAACTGGAAGTCTTAAACCCGAAACATGGGTTGCTGCGGAAACCATGGCGCCACTGAACAAAACAAGAAGTATATCCATAAATGTTAGAGCTCCGGCGAAAAATAATGTAGTTTTCCATGTGAAAAGGCTTCCCAAGTAAAGAATTATCAAGACTGCGAAGATTATTCCATACAAATTCAGCAAATATGGAAACCAGATGGGTGTTCTGCTGAAAAATATGTATAGGCTTATGAATAAAGCTGGTGGTAAAACAGCCAAATACCATCTTTCTTTTACGCTAGCCCTATTTTCTTCATAAAGTAAAGCGAGAAATGTGAAACTGAAAATACCAAAAAAAGTTAAGACCCCATAAGCGGTCACGCTATTCTCAATGAAGGTGAAGAGGAAAACAGTACTTATCAAAAAGGTAACTGTGAGGAATGCTGTACAGAAAAGTTTGGCTCCAAATTTTTGAAAGTTTGAGAAGATATAGGTAAAAGTGAAAAGCAGTGCAGAATAGGCAAAAAGGAATATTATCATAACCGCCATTTGGGGAATGAAAACTATAAGCCATACAGTGACGCTAATTGCGCCGATGAGCAATAGGGCATCAAAAAAACCAAACTTTTTCTCTTCAAAAACGCCTTTTAGTTTTCCCTCAACCTTATCATTTAACAGCATGGCTATGAGAGTGACTGCGAAGAGGGTTAAGGGCATGGCAAAGTCGAAATACATACAAGCTCAATAGACAAACAAACATTTAAGCATTAAAAGTCAAATTGCACATTCAAAACAGCTAAAGAAGCAACAAGCGCCTCCTCTGTTCGAACGGTTTCTGTTCCCTGCCTTGGAATAGTATTAACGACAAACTCCACTATTTCATCCAATCTTAATCCTTCCTTTTTGGCTATTTCATACAACCCTTGCGCTGGAGCACCAAAGGCTAAAAGTATCTTGTCAGCTTTTTTCCATCTTTCAAACAGTTTTCCGGCAACATCCGCTAATGAAATGCCATATTTGGATGTGGCAATAGTTAAGTCAAAGCTTCCATGTTTTAAAAGTGAACCAAAAGATTCGGGTTCTACGGTAACAGTGTAACCCCAATATTCTGATATTTCATTACGATTCGCAAGTTCCACTTCAACACGCCTTTCAATTCTTGTGATTTTTACAGTGACCCGTTTTTGCATAGGCAACTGCTTATTCGCTAATAATGCTGGTTGCTCCACTCCAATATCGATTAATGTACCTTCCCCAGTATTTGATAAGGTTACGCCTTCCCTATATTCGCCCATCCTTAGATTTTTGATTTTACGGTTTAATGGATGATGAGGAGTCCGAAGGGGTGGAAGAACTCCAGCATAACGCAGTTCGGGTTTAAGTTTGAAAAGGCTTTTTCGAAGATACTGGGGCGTTTCCATGTAAGAAAGCAAAGTAGCAATTAAATTAATCTCGTTTTTCTGGTTAACCTCCGCTTCGTCTGGATAAATTATGATTTCACCAACTCTAAAAATTGCCGCCGCCCGCCCAATCAAACCTATCTTTGCTGTTTTCTCACGTAAATGGGGCGTATCTGAAACAATAGAAGCGGGTATAGCTATGGAAATCTTTTTCTTTGACAAATTGATTTCCTCCTTTGCTATTTGAAATTTGTTCTTGGCAAATAAATTTTAAATAGATGATTGCCATTTCGATTGGTGGCTGGTTAGTTTGGCGAGGGGCAAAGAAATTGAAACCCTTTATGGCTTATGGGAGAAACATACTAATCCTTTCCATCGTTTTCTTAGCGAGTTCCTTCGCCACTAACTTGTTTAGTCCCATATGGCCCATATACATAAAAGATTATCTTAATGCTTCGATGACTGAGGTTGGGTTTGTATTCTCCATATCAAATGCCATCGCTGCACTCATGCAAATACTTAGCGGTTTCCTCTCCGATAGATATGGCAGAAAAGGTTTGCATGCTTTGGGTACTTTAATGGCTGCTTTTCCGCCGTTGATGTATGCTTTAGCTAATAATTGGATGGATTTGGTGCCTTGGGTTATGCTTTCTGGTTTTGCCATGGGCTTATACTTGCCAATTCGATGGGCTATTGTTGCTGATGCGTCTTCAACTGAAAACATGGCTTCAGCTTATAGCTGGACAAACATTTCTTGGTTGATGGGCTCTACGGTTGCACCTTTCTTAGGTGGGGTTGCAGCCGACTATTTTGGCATTCGCTTCCCTTTCTTTGTCTGTTCAGCGCTAATTTTTGCAGTTTTTCCTTTGACACTTATAATGCAGGAGACTCGTAGGAAACCGAAAACTATGGCTTTGAAAGAGATAGATGAGAAGGTTAACATCGTCGGTGGATACATGATTGTAGTGCTTATTTTCTCTTTGATTAATATAGTTCAGGGAATCGGCATAGGCGTAACCAGCCCAGTGATTCCAGTTTTTGTCGAATCCAACTTTTTCGTCGATTACACGTTTATAGGCATATTATACGCTATAGGTTTTGGAGCTGCTTCCATAATTGTTCAAGTTCCAGGGGGTAAGCTTAGCGATTTATTTGACAGAAGGAAAGTCATGTTTGTAACTTTTGCAGCCTCTTCTCCATTCCTTTTGCTATTTGCCTACT
>JARYMR010000122.1 GCA_029907045.1 Candidatus Bathyarchaeota archaeon | reverse complement strand
AGCGTGACATTTGAGGGGCGCGCGTTATGGAATAGGTCGCCAGCAATAATCATAAAGTCTGGTTTTAACTCTATGGTTTTGTCAACTAATTCTTGAAAAGCCCTTTCAAAATCTTCCCGTCTAGCTTCTAAACCATACTGGGAATAGCCCAAATGCAAATCTGCAGCATGGACAAAACTGAAAGCCTTCAACCCTTTTCATCCCACCAAATTGTTAATGCCTCTAACACCCTATTAGCTTTATTAACAAAAAGCATAAAACCAACCGTAACCATCATAACGCAAAAGGCGTGCCAACAAATGAAATGCCAAAAATGCCAACAAGAAGTCTTCTTACCTTTCAGATGTCCATATTGTGGAGGCTATTTCTGTCCAGAACATCGCCTTCCAGAGGCTCATGAATGCCCAAACATGGAGTTGGCAAGGGCGCCAAAAGAAGAAACACGCATGCCCATAATTCAAAAACGAAAATCCTATGAGTATACGGTTACTTATTTGCCAGTTCAAACAGCAAAAGAAAAGTGTATTTTAGTGCTAAAGAGATTGAACATTTGACAATTGCTGCATTGCTGGTTTTTGGCATAGGGTTGTCCTCTGGAATATTCATACCTTATTGGAGATTGGAAGAAACCCCAATGCTTGTCACGTTTGCATTAGCTTTCACAATATCCTTTTTAGCCCATGAAATAGCCCACAAAATAGTGGCTCAGAGAGAAAACTTGTGGGCGGAATTTAGATTGACGATTTTCGGAGCAGTTTTGACCTTGCTTTCAATATTTTCAATTTTCAAGATAATAACGCCAGGTGCTGTTATGATATCTGGATTTGGCGATAAAAAGAACATGGGGAAAATATCCATTGCAGGACCAGCAACAAATATTGCCTTGGCAATCTTGCTGTTAGGCTTAGCCCTTCTTATTCAACACCCAATTCTTATGCTCTTGGCTTTCATTAACGCTTCTATAGCCATTTTTAACCTTATTCCCTTTGGAATTCTTGACGGATTCAAGATTTTCTTATGGGACAAAAGGGTTTGGGCTTTAGCCTTTACGGTAAGTTTGGTTTTAACTTTGATTTCATACAAGCTTATATTTTAAATAAACAATTTTTATTGGGTTTAGATGGTTAATAGAGATAGACATGACATTACTATGGAAATATTGAGGAAGGCAACTTCTGGGAAAAGAAAAACCGAGCTAATGCGGGATGTTGGTCTCTCATACTTGCAGACTAAGCAATATTTGAGCGCACTTACAGAGAAAGGACTTCTGGAATTGGATAAGCAAAATCGTTATAAAACAACAAGGAAAGGCGCAGAAATTCTGGAAAAATGTATGGAATGTCCACTTTTCAAATGGAAACAAACCGAATAATCCGCTAAACAAGTTCTATGGTTACATGAACTTCTTCTGGAACCCTAATCCGCATAATCCGCCGCATCACCCGCTCCTCAGCATCAATGTCTATGAGACGCTTGTGAATGCGCATCTCCCACCTATCCCAAGTTTGGGTTCCCTCACCACACGGCGACTTCAAAACGGGAACACGCAATCTCTTTGTTGGCAATGGAACAGGTCCATTCGTTTTGACCCCTGTTTTTTGGGCGATGGCTTTCAGTTCCTCACATACTTCTTCCAGTTTTTTGTAGTCCGTGCTTGTTAGGCGGATTCTTGCTTTTCTAGCCATCACCTATCATTCCTAAAGGTTTTACAGTTAACTGTTTTGTTGGTGTTTACCTTAGACAATTAACCACAAATAAAAACTTATCGACAGTTGCTTCCTGATTTGTTTATCTAGTCAATTTTAGGCTTGCCACACAACCAATAGTGATAGCCCCTCTCTAGATTTTTAGACCCCCTCCTTCCCGAATTTAATTAACAAAACTTATTGAAGAGATGAAGATAATGATAAAGAAAAGAGAGAGTTAAAATGGCGAAAAAGAAGATTAAAGCCAAGGGTATACTCTTAGACTTGGATGGAACAATAGTGGATTCAAGAGAGGCTTATGTGGAAGCTGTGAAAACGGCTTTTTCAGTTTTGGGACAAAAAGTTGCGGCAGCTGAGGTGGCTATGGAGATTCCTAAGAGGCTTGAGCAGAATCTTCCAATAAACGATTTAGTTAAGGGAATGGATACACAGAAGTTTCTGGACTTATACCTTAACGCTTATTATAAATTCACAGCCACAAAATCTAAGCCCATGCCGAAAATTGCAGTTACGCTTAGAAAACTTTCAAGCAAGGCTGCTTTAGCGCTTATTACCATGCGTTACGTTCCAAAAGAAAATGTCATTAAAGAGTTGGAAAATTTTGGATTGGCAAAATACTTTCAACATGTGATAACAGCCCTTGACACGCATACGCCCAAACCTTCACCAGAAGCATTAATAAAATGTGCAAAAAAGTTTGGCATCCAACCATGCGAATGCTTGGTTGTTGGAGATTCCGTGGCTGATATAAAAGCGGGAAAGAATGCTGGAGCCAAAACGGTTGCGGTTTTGTCTGGAATTTTCTCCCGTGAAGAATTGGAGAGGGAAAAACCAGATTTAATTCTTAAAAACGTCAATAAGCTTCCAGATTTTCTTGAATAACCGTTAAATTGGGCTTTTAAATATTTCTGAAATTGAAATATAGCTGAAAATTATCGAAAAAAGTTATAGAAGCAACCATAAATAAAGCTTAATTAAAAGCTCAGCCTTAACATTAAAGTGGAGAAGGCTTCAGCAGGGAATAACTAATGAATTTCATAGAAACATTGTTGGCTGACAAGCTTAAAGAAATAAACCCAACACTGGAAGTTTTCGGTTCAGACAGAAAAGTGCTTCAAATAGCATGTCAAGACTTAACAAATTATCTTAAATTCCACTGGAACCTTGTTGGGAAAGAGGCGAACGAATGCGAAATCGTGGAGAATCTTGAAAGGTTTTTTACCGAAAACCCAGAGGAGTTGCAGGAATTCCTAGACATTTGGACAAAAATATGGTTCAGAAAATGGAAGGAAAGAGTAAAACTACTTATAGGTAATGAAAACTCTAACAGGTGGGATAAGATTACAAAAATTCTTGCCAACGCAGAACCATTATGGAGGAGACTTCCAAACCGCCAAGAAATGCAGGAAATAGTGACATATACGCTTATAAAGAATGGAGAAATCTGCGGCACATCAATTCTAGCGGAGAACCTATTAAAAATGGAGCTTGGCGAGAAAAGGAGAAACTACACAAGCGATGGAGAACAAGCAGTACACATTGTCAACACTTCTTTGAGGAAAGCAAGAGAATTAGCCAGAAGCAAGGGTCCATTAATCTACGTTAAAATTGACAAGGGTTATTATAGAACAGAATCCATTTAACGTAATCTTTCTCTGTGGAGATTTCTGGTCCGCCAAGAATATGTTTTAATGGTTGTTGTTTTTCCATAACCGCAGGCTGCGCACTGCTTTTTCGCTACGTTATAGGCTCTCCTTCCACACCGCCTACAGCGTATGTGGAGGGTTTTTCCAGCCCGTTTTCCAAAGGATGGTGTTCCCTTTCCCAAAGGTTTCACCTTGGCGGCGGAGAAATCAGAACCACGTTATCTCCTCGAACAATTATTAAACCAAGTTTTTTCACGTTCTCAGCGTTTGTAGTATCCTCCGTTTCTTCCAGAACCAAATTTAGGTGCTGGTCGAAACCTTTCAGTCTTCCCCTCAGGCTTTTTCCACCCTTGAGGCGTACAAGAACTATTTTTCCAAGGTTTTGTTCAAGGATTTCTGTTGTCATTTCGCTCATTTTCGTAACCCCAATTAGACTTTATGCTTTTTATACTTAAACCTTAACTTCTGCATTTAAACCTTAACCTTTTTGGGTTTAGCAATTAAACCTTTTGGGTCTTCTGTAGATGTGAATGTTGTTGTATTCGTCGAATTTTTGGAATCCTGCGCTTGCTAGTTGTTTGATTTCTTCTATGGTTGTGGCTGTTGCTACGTCGTATTCGTCGTCTTTGAAGTTGATCATGTGTATGTATTTCATGCTGTTGAGGATGCTTTTGTGTCTGAGTAGTTT
>JARYMR010000121.1 GCA_029907045.1 Candidatus Bathyarchaeota archaeon | reverse complement strand
CACCGCCGAAAGTTCCGCAAGATTTTATTCCGCCTCCATTGTTTTTGCCGCTAAGGCATGAGTTAACCTCAACAACGATAAGGCATTTGCTAGAAGTTTTGGATGAAGTCTTAAAAACTGAAGGTTTAGCTCATTTCGAAAAAGTTGCTGAGGAAAGCGTTCTTCCAACCCCCTCGGAAATTCTACCTCAACTAGATTTGTATTTGATGGAAATTGAAGTGCAAATGGAGAAACTTTACGCCACTTTGGTTGAAAGAGTTAAAGGCGCAGGCATAATCGAGTTTTCAACTTTCACAAAAGGTTTAAGCCGTCTTGAAGCCATTCGCAACTTCATTCTTTTACTGTTTTTGGCTCAGAATGGAAAAGTAAATCTTTGGCAAGATGAAGAAACTGAAGAAATATACATAACCATTGGAGATTTAAAACTTGCAGAAGGCGGAGAAGCAAGCACTTAATTTAAACATCAATTCTCTTAAAGAGAAAACAGACCATGCTCTAGCCTTATTAGAGGCAGCATTGTATGTGGCTGGGCGTCCTTTAAACCTGAATGAGCTATGTTCAGTTCTGAAGACTCGGTCGAAAAATAAGGTTAAAAAGCTTGCAAAAGAGCTGATGAAGACGTATGCAAGTAGGAATACAGCCCTTGAAATTTTAGAGTTAAAAGATGAGCGATATGTTTTGCAGTTGAAAGCTGAGTTTACGCCTTTTGTCAGAAAATTTGTCACTAGACCATTGCTTTCCATTGGTCCTCTGAAAACCCTTTCCTACATAGCATATAGACAACCAGTATCCCAGAAAAGGGTTGTTGAAGTTCGGGGACACCACGCTTATGGTCACTTAAGAATGTTGAAGGAGATGGGTTTGATTTCTGCCGAAAGAAGCGGACGCTCAACCGTTCTTAGAACAACTGAATATTTTGCAGACTACTTCGGTTTAAGCCACGATGTTGCCGTTATGAAGAAAGAATTGAAACATGTTTTTGAAGACTACTCAAAACAAGAGAAGCCTCAATCTCAGCATGGATAGGTTTATATGCGTAAAGACCATGTTAGTCAACACTTAAGATTAAAAAAGGGAAACGTAAATGTCAGTTTGGCATGGCGATTTGCACAAAAGAAAGCCTTCTGGAGGCAGAAAGCGAGCCTATAGAGGTAAGAGAAAATTTGAAGAGGGAAGATTTCCTGCAGAAACAACCATCGGCGAACCCAAAAAGAAAATAGTCAAGGGAAGGGGCGGAACCATAAAAATTAAGGCTTTAAGCGATAAGTATGCTTGCGTAACCGACCCAAAAAGTGGAAAAACAGAAAAAGTCGAAATAATCCGTGTTGCCAAAAACCCAGTCAACATCGACTATGACCGTAGGGGTGTAATAACAAAAGGAGCAATAATCGAAACCCACCTAGGCTTAGCCCGCGTCACATCCCGTCCAGGGCAAGATGGAATAATAAACGCTGTTCTCTTAAGCGAAGAAGAAAAGAGTTAATCCATCTTATTTCGTTATGGCGGTGCTTCGAATTTTTGCCAGCTGCTTTGCAATCTTTTTAATTATCTGAGCCTTTGTTTCCTTCTTCTTTACAAGAAGCATGCCTGTTTTCTGCCAAGGCATCTTTGGATAGCTAGAATCCGAAACAATTTCATATTCTAAGCCGATTTTTTCTGCAGCTTCTTTCAACTCTAAAATTTTCGGTGAGGGGACCGCCAAATTTTTGGGAACACGTCTACCTTCTTTTCTTGTTTTTGTCGAGTCGAAGTATGCTGGCCAAACAATTATTTTTTCTGTTTTGCGCATGCCTATTCGCCTCTATTTGTGGGTGTAGTAAGCTGTTAATTTCATGTTAACCTTATCTATTCTTACAAAGCCGAACCTTTCAAACTGTATGACCGTGTTTGGCTTTAACTTTCTGCAAAGGTTTTCAGCTATGCCTTCTGCTAGTGTGGCGTCTGGCATAACCACTTGGCATGGCATGTCTTCGCCTATGGGTATCCAATGAATTAGTTGAGCTTTGGCTTTCCTTGCCTCTTCGTAGGATTCGCTGAAAAAAGATGCTTCAGCAGAATATGCCTCTACCTTTTCGATTCTCACGTTAAACAACTCCATAAGGCGGATTACGCTACCAATTTTTGAAGCCTCCATATCCTTCCTTGAAACCCAAAAGGTTGCAATGCGCTCCTCTCCTTTTGGTTTAGTGGAGTATTCTCTGAAGCCCCTTTCGGGATGTTCTGGATGCAGAGGAAGCCTGGTCTTAAACTCTTTTGGAATGTGCTTTACTGTCAACTCTATGGGATTATCTACGAAAAAGTATCTGTCAGATGATGCGTCCAAGATTTTGCGGTTGTAAGCATACAAGTTTTCCCAGCTTAAAATCACATCTGAAGTTTTGGGTCCAACATCAATTATCATTTTCTTGATGGCTTCAGGCGTGATTCCCCGTCTTCGCAGTGCGGCAAAAGTTGCCAAGCGAGGGTCATCCCAATCTTTATAGAGGCCTTCTCTTATTCCTTGAACAATTTTTGACTTGCTAAGGGAGGCTCCAGTTATTTTAAGCCTGCCATAATGTATGGCTTCTGGATATTGCCATCCCAAATACTTATACATGTACTCTTGCCGAACCATGTTTGTTAGATGTTCTTTGCCTCTGATTATATGGGTTACACCCATTAAGTGGTCGTCTAATCCACAGGCAAAATTGTATAGAGGCCAAACATGGTATTTGCCTCCAACTCTCGGATGGGGATATTTTTCAGAATCTATAACGCGGAGGGCTGGCCAGTCTCTGACAGCGGGGTTTGGATGGTTCAAATCTGTTTTTACTCGGAATACCGCTTCACCTTCTTTATAATCGCCTTTAAGCATGCGTTGCCATCTTTCAAGTTGCTCTTCTATTGGTAAATCACGGCATTTGCAAGGTTGACTGGCTAATATTTTCTTTCTAAATTGTTCTGGCGGGCATGTGCAGACATAGGCATTGCCTTCTCTAAGCAATCGTTCAGCAAACTCATAATAGGTTGGGATTCTGTCGCTTTGAATGTACTCTTCATCGGGTTTGCATCCAAGCCAAGCCAAATCCTCTCGGATGCGGTCATAAAACTCCAAAACAGGCCTCTTCAACTTTGGGTCTGTATCCTCAAAACGTAATATGAATTTGCCCTTGTACATGCGGGCGTATTCATGGCAGAGTATTATGGCTCTCGCTGAACCCAAATGGAGTACGCAGTCTGGGTTTGGCGAAAACCGCGTGACAACTTGAGCATACTTGTCCACATTTGGTAATGGTGGAAGACGTTTTTCTTCTTCGACTTTCTCTTTTACAAGGGCTTCCGGCCATTTCTCTTCAACTATTCGTTTTTGTTCTTCTAGGGATAGGCTGTTTATTTCTTTAACTATGGCGTTAACAAGAGCGGATAATTCCTTAACTTTCGTTTTTAGTTCTGGTTTTTCGCCTAAAATTTTTCCGATAACTGGTCCAGCTTGGGCTTTTCCTTCATGCCTAACCGCATTTAACAAAGCAATTTTTCGAATACTCTCTTTAAGCGCTACATCATTTTCTAATTTCAAAGGTTTTGCACTCTGCTTTGTTTAGATTTTTCTTTCAATTAGGAATTTCGCAAAGGCATTTATCTCTTCCTTCGCCTCAGGAGTTGGCAGAAGTCTTTCAACTTCTTTCCAGCTTTCCTCAACAATTTTCCTTGCAAAATTTTTTGCGTAATTTATGGAGTTGTATTTTTCCATGATTTTGATGGCTTCGTCTTTCATTTTTTGGTCTGTAGTGTGCATGTTTAGGATTTCAATAAGCCTTTTCCTATCTTTCGCATTTGCCACTTTTAATGTGTGAATTACGATTAGGCTTCTTTTTCCTTCGGTTATGTCTTGTCCGCGTCCGCCCTTCTTTTCTGCGAATTCTTCTCCTGTCAAATCTAAGATGTCGTCTTGCATTTGGAACGCCACGCCTATACTTTCAGCGAAATGTCCAAGCTTATCAGTTAATTCTTCATTGGCGTCTGCCAGAACCGCTGCGATTTTTGCTAACATTCTTGCTAAGGTTCCTGTTTTGTAGGCGCACATTTGCAAATAATCCTTCTCTTCTAGTTTGTCTGCGTTTGCTATG
>JARYMR010000120.1 GCA_029907045.1 Candidatus Bathyarchaeota archaeon | reverse complement strand
AGAGCGGAGATATCGTAAAAGTTTAAATCTTCCCGCAAGAGTGATTCCAAACACAATGCGTACAAGATATAAGAATGGTGTGCTTGAAATAAGGTTAAAAAGGGCTGTTGAAGAAGTTACTGGAAAAGTAGCTGATTAAAATGCCGCATAAACTGAGAAAAATTAGGAAAAAACGCGGTTCTAGAACGGTTGGTTACGGAAGGGTAGGTCAACATAGAAAGTCAGGGTCTAAAGGAGAGCGAAAGGCTGGAAGACACAAACACTTGTGGTCTTACGTGTTAAGGTATGAACCAGAATATTTCGGTAAAAAAGGATTTACCTCACCAAAAAGCCTTAGACAAAAACAAAGGGTCATAAACATCGGAAAACTCGAAGAATTAGCCAAAAAAGCTACAGAAGAAAAGGAAGGCAAAATTTTTATAGACTTAGAAAGTTTGGGCTATACTAAACTTTTGGGCACTGGAAAAGTTGCAAAACCATTAATTGTAAAAGTAGCATCGTGCTCAAAATCTGCGGCTGAAAAGATAAAAGAAGCGGGCGGACAAATTTTGATGGAAACTCAAGCAGAGGGAGAGTAAAGGTTAAGTCATGGCTGGCAGATTCCTAAACCTTTTCAAACCCATTGCAAGAATAATACCAGAAATAAAGGCTCCAGAACGCAGAGTTCGATTCAATGAGAAAATCTTCTGGACAGCCATTGTATTGGTAATTTATCTAATAATGTCAGAAGTTCCCCTATACGGAATTCCAGCCGCAACCCAAGAAAGCTTCAGCGCTTTAAGAATAATTTGGGCATCCCACCGCGGCACCCTCATGGAGCTTGGAATAGGTCCCATAGTTACGGCGGGATTAATACTCCAGCTTTTGGTTGGCTCAGGAATGATAGAATGCGACATGACAAGCCCTGAAGACAGGGGTCTATTTACAACTGCAAGCAAAGTCTTTTCCATAGTCTTGACAGGAGTCCAAGCCTTCGCTTATATGGTTAGCGGAATGTACAGCGTCCCTTCCGCCGCCATCGCAATAATCGTTTTCCTACAGCTTCTTGCCTCTGGAATAATTCTTTTGCTCATGGACGAGCTCGTTCAAAAAGGTTGGGGATTAGGAAGCGGAATAAGCCTCTTCATCATGGCTGGCGTCGCACAACAAATTGTGTGGCAATGCTTCAACCCGCCCACAGGTCTTTTTGTTGGCGCTCTCACGCTAGTTTTGACTGGTCAACAGCCTTTATCTTCATGGATTGTTGGAAGCGGGGCATATCCATCTTTAATTGGTTTCATAGCCACAATAGTTGCTTTTCTTGTCATAATTTACATGGAAGGTGTAAGAGTTGAATTGCCACTGTCTTATGCTGGTTATAAGGGTTACCGCAGCAGATACCCAATAAAACTGCTCTACGTATCAAACCTTCCAGTAATATTCGCTTCAGCCCTCTTCGCCAACATTTACCTATTTTCACAACTATTTTGGAGCATGAACGGGCAACCCTCACCAGGACGTAACTTCTGGCTCGACCTTCTAGGACAGTTTCAGTGGACAGGAGAAAACAACCGACAACTTGAACCTATAGGAGGGCTTGTGTATTATGTGACTGCTCCGCATAGCCTTACAAATGCCTTGGAACGTCCAGATAGAGCTTTTGGTTATATGGCAATTCTCATAGTTTTCTGTGTTGTCTTTTCGCTTACTTGGCTAGAGGTTGGCGGATTAGGACCATCCACAGTGGCTAAGCAGCTTGTTGATGCTGGCATGCAAATTCCAGGATATAGACGTTCTGGAAAAGCTGTTGAGTCCATTCTTAAACGTTACATTCCAACAGTAACTATTCTAGGCGGAATAATTGTGGGGTTGATTGCTGCAGTTTCAGATCTCTTCGGAGTTTTCGGTTCGGGAATGGGTATTCTGCTTTCTGTTGGAATAATTTATCAGTATTATGAGCTGTTAATGCAGGAGAGGGCGGCTGAAATGTATCCAGCCTTTAGGCGCCTATTGGGAGGCTAAAAGGCAGTTTCTATAATATTTAGCTATTAGCTGTGAAAATAGTTATTAATGCGAAAATAAACAAGAAACAAATAAAATGTTTGAGGAGAGATGATGGACCTAATCGATTTGTTAAAACCAGAACCGCCTGGAGCCACCATAACAATAATGCTAATCTGTTTAGCTATTTCATTCCTAAACTCCGCACTTAACCGTCTTCTAATTCACCGTTTTGTAGGCTGGTCTCAATATAGAGAGATGCAGAAAGAAATTGCGGAATATCGTGCTCAATTATTTCAAGCGCAGCGTACACAAGATAGGAAGCTTCTTGAGAAATTGAAAAAGAAGGAAACCCAAATTTTTAACATGCAGAAAAAAATGGCTAAACCTCAATGGATCCTTATGGGGATTACCTCCAGCTACATTTTAATATGGTGGTTTGTGCTAGGACCTTTTTATGGTGCAAACGTTGTAGCTTATATCCCTGGAATTGGACCACAATATTTAGTCATATGGTATCTCATTTGTTCTTTTCTTTTCGGTTGGCTTTCATCCCGTGTGTTGGGCATTATGCCAATAGAGTAGAGGGAGTGAAAGGAATGCCGCAACCCCACTTGCGTACAAGGAGTCGAAAACGCTTAAAAACCAAATTGCCAGGCGGAAAAAGCCAAACCCACTACAAGAAGGAGAAGACAACAGCGCCTTCATGCTTCATTTGTGGTCAGCGCTTAACCGGAACCCCGCGAGGTGGGTCTGCTGAACTACGTAAACTTAACCGAACCAAAAGAAAAGTTTGGCGACCCTTTGGCGGGCAAGTATGCCACAACTGCCTAAAAATTGCTTTAAAACAGGCTGCAAGAGTAATTTAAGCTTATAATTGAGGAAAAGGGATGAGTAAAAGAAAGAAGCCCATAGTCATCTGCGTTTGTGGAATGGCTGGAAGCGGAAAAAGCACATTAGCAAAAAAACTTGCAGAAAAATATGGGCTTAAGTATTATTCTGGCGGAGATGCGCTAAAAGCTCTAGCCATCGAAGAAGGCTATAAGACATTTAAAAGCGGATGGTGGGAAAGCGAAGAAGGCAAACGTTTTCTAGAAAAGAGGGGGAAAGACCCGAAATTTGATAAGGCTGTTGACAAAAAACTTTTAGAACTTGCAAAAAAGGGAAATGTGGTTTTGGACAGTTGGACAATGCCATGGCTTCTAAAAGAAGGCTTCAAAGTTTGGTTAGAGGCTTCTCCAGAAAAGAGGGCTGAGCGAATAGCGGTTAGAGATGAAATAAGCATTAAAGAAGCTTTTAACGCTTTAAAAAATAAGGAGGAGCAGACGAAAGCTATATACAAAAAACTTTACGGCTTCAGTTTAGGAGAAGATTTTTCGCCATTCCACTTGATTTTAGACACAGATTGTTTGGAAGCTGATGAAGTTTTCCAAGTTTTATGCATGGTGATCGACAATTTAATCCTTCATTCCAAGAATTATCAGAATCCCTCTTATCATGCATAAGATTTTCCAACAGTTAAACGCATTTTTACGCAAAATTTAAAACTATTCTAGAATTATCTTCTAGAGTGACTTTCTATAATTGACTTCTGCCGACAGTTGAAGAGGTTGGGAGAATGGAGAAAAGTGAATGGAAAATGGATCACTTGATTTTTGGGTTGCTTATTGGAACAGCTTTTTCTTTCTTGCCTTTGTATTTTTTCCTTCCGAACCGTCAGTCATGCTTATGCTTTATAATTTCCTCTTCGCATCTCTAATTTTTCCATTAAATGGAGCCCTAACAAAGAAAGTATTTATCCTTGCTATTGGCAATATTGTTGGGATATGTTGGAATTATCTTTTTTATTTATTTGCTTATGCAGCAGCTAACTCTCCCCTCGGATATCTTTTTAGCATTCCCTACATAATTTTAAGCCCTTTCCTAAACCTTGTATGGGTTGTCTCCTTTTGGGCTGTTAGCCTAACATTATTAGCTCCTTCCAAAGAAAGGTTGAGGGTGAATTTTGACAGCTGAACTTTTAGAAGCCCTATTACTGTTTTTAACATTTTTAATAACTGCGTACCTAATCCGCCATTACATATTCACCTTAACAATTCTCAAGAATCACAAAAAGAATAAAAATACTAAGGGAATGGAGAACCTAACTTCTCAAC
>JARYMR010000011.1 GCA_029907045.1 Candidatus Bathyarchaeota archaeon | reverse complement strand
GCAGTTTTTGTTGACGATAAAGGGAGGATAATTCCAGGGGATTTAGCCCTTATGATTTTTGCTGAGGATGCGCTGGAAAGAAAGGGTGGCGGAAAAATAGTTTATGAATTAAGCTGTTCCATGGCTGTTGAAGAATTTGTAAAAAGACATGGTGGGGATCCCATTGTTGAAAGGATTGGTCATGTTTTTATTATGGATAAAATGATTAGCGAAAATGCCTTGGTAGGCGGCGAAACAAGCAGCCACTTTTATTTTTTAGAATGCCATGGAATGGATGATGCAATTTTTGCAAGCTTAAAAATGGCTGAAATATTATCAAAACGTGATGAAAAACTTTCAAAGATTGTGGATTCTTTGCCAAAATATCCTTCCATTCACGAGAGAAATTTTGAATGCCCAGACCACCTAAAATTTGCAGTTATCGACAAGTTGGAAGCCAAGTTTAGGGATTATGGTTTAAAATTTTTAGACGTGGATGGGATAAAATTGTTGGATAGGGATGGTTGGGTTCTTTTGAGACCTTCAAACACTGAACCCCTCATAAGGGTTTCTGCAGAAGCAAAGACCAAGGAAAAACTTGAGAAGCTTTACCAATTCGCTGTGAAGGAATTAAAAGAGGTTATGAAGGGGTGTTGATGCAAACAGTTATCCTTGCTGGTGGAAGCGGGAGAAGGGTTTTTCCATTAGCTGCTGTAAAGCCAAAACCCATGTTTAAAATTTTGGGAAAACCCCTAATCCATCATGTAATTGAAATTTTGAAGGAGGCTGGTTTGAAAGATTTCATAGTTGTTATAGGCGAAAATGGGAAATTGATTAAAGATTATTTGGCTGATGGAAAAAAATTTGGAGTTACCATTGAATATGCGCTTCAGAAAAAGCCTCTTGGAATGGCGAACGCCCTTGAAGCAGCAAAAGATTTGGTTGAAGACCATTTTTTTGTTGTTAACGCTGATGATATTTTTGAAAGTTCTCTGATAAAGGAAATGCTTAAAAAATTTAGAAAAGGCAACGCGGAAATCGTGCTTTCATGCAAACCCGTCGAGGAAACGTGGAAGTTTGGCATAATCCAAATCAAAAACAACAAGGTAACCAAGTTGGTTGAAAAGCCACCAAAGGGAACTGAACCGAGTAATTTGGCAGTTATTGGCGTTTACTTGATGACTAAAAGAATCTTCAGTTACTTCAAAAAAGTTCCAGTTTCAGACCACCAGTACGAGGATGCCATTCAAAAGTTTATTGAAGACAAAAATATGGTTACAGCTGTAAGCTATGAAGGCTTATTCACCAGTTACAAGTATCCTTGGGACCTTTTCACTCTAAACGAGTATTTGATGGACAATTTGATAAAAGAGAAAATCATCGAAGATAATGTTGAAATTTCTGAAGGTGCAAAAATTGAGGGAAAGGTTTGGATTCGCCGTGGAACCAAAATTTTTGGCGGGACCTCCATAAAGGGACCTTGCTACATTGGTTCAAACAGCATTATTGGCGATAATGCGTTAGTTCGAGACTACTCTTCCATTGGTGACAACTGTGTTGTTGGCTTTTCAAGCGAGATTAAACATTCTTTGATAGGCGACAACTGCTGGTTCCACATGAACTACATAGGCGACTCCATAATTTCAGACAACTGCCTCTTCGGCGCTGGAGCAATAACCGCAAACTTTCGATTTGACGGGAAAAACGTTAAGGTTACGGTGGAAGGTGAAAAAGCGGATTCTGGCACTAACAAGCTTGGCGCCATAGTTGGCGATTTCTGCAAAGTTGGCATCAACGCTTCTCTTTTGCCAGGCGTGAAAATTGGACCGAACAGCATTGTTGGAGCTGGTGTCTGTTTGCAGGAAGACCTTGAACCTAACAAAGTGATTTTTTTGGATAAGAAATGCTACGTGAAAAAGGAGAACAAGATAACTGTTCAGTCTGATTTGTTAAAATCCTAAATACATGTTTTCATAACTCTTAAGGTAGTTTAGGGAGGTTAAAAATTGTCAGTAGCGCAGAGGAAGTTTTTCACCGAAGTAGCGGCGTTAATGGATAGAAGCGTTATTGTTTCAACCACCACTGGAAAAACTTTTAGCGGAACTTTAATCGGCATAAATCCTGACACTTTAAGCTTATGCCTTGCAGAAGCAAAGGATGAAGAGGGAAAAATTTTGCATAGAGTTTTCCTTAATGGCAATGTTGTAGCCCAAATATTAAGCGTGGAAAAACCCTTTGACCTTAAGGCTTTGGCAGATCGTCTTGAAAAGGTTTTTCCAACGATGGTTAAGCTTTATGAGGATAAGGGTTTCATTTGGGTCATGGACAAGGTTAAAGTGACAGAGAAAGGCGTTGTAGAAGGTTCAGGTCCGGCTGCTGAACGGGTGCAGAAAGTTTACGAGCAATTTATCAGCGAAGTTAAGGGTTAAACCAAGTTTTCCTTCTTTTTATTGATATTTAGCATCAAGAAAATCCAAAATTTTCCTAACAGTTTTTGCGCCCAACCCCTTCACAGAAAGAAGCTCCACTTTTGATGCTTGAAAAACTCGCCTTACGCTTCCAAATTTCTTGAGCAAAAGTTCAGCCCTTTCTGGACCGATTAGTGGTAGGCTTTGCACGGCTGAAATTTGCATTTGCTTCAGAGTGTAAGCTTTGGGTTTGTGCTTAACCAATATTTTCTTTCGCTTCTCTTCTTGGAGTTTCTTGGCAAGGCTGTGAAGAAACATGGCTGTGTGGCGCTCGTCTGGTGTGAAAACTAATGAAATGTGGTGGTCCGCCATAATTTTTGCTACGGCACCCCAAAAGACCATGGGATTGTGAAGGGCTTTCACAGCCCTTATTACGTCACCCTCTACGAGCAAACATGCGTTTTCATAAGCTTCAGTCAACCTCTCCGCTTGTTCAAAAAGTCTTCCATCAAAAATTGAACGGAAAAAGTCATGAAGCTCCTTCCTCTCAACAGCATAATCCTCTGAAACCACGTAATCTGCAGGCGCCAAAACCCTTTCCACAACTTCAGAGCCAAGCTCCATCAAGGAGTCTTTAACGTCCAAGCTTTCGCGAGTGTCTGCAAAAACCGTAGGTTTGAAACTTTTAGACATAGTTTTCACCATAAATGAAAAGGGTTTATGCTACACTTAAATCTAAAGATGCGTTTGCGGTTTGGAAGGAATAAATTCTTTTATTACTATGCGAAAGTATTTTTAGTGAAAAAGCTTGGAATTTTACGTTGGAACTTCAGGCTGGGCGTATTCTTGGAATGAGGATGGAAATTTTGATTGGTATGTGAGAAACTCTGGCTTGAATGCTGTGGAGTTGAATGCAAGTTTTTATCGTTTCCCCTTTCCAAACATGGTTTGGTCTTGGGTTTTGAAGGGCAAGGGGTTTAGATGGTCTGTTAAGGTTAACCGTTTAATAACCCACACCTTCAAATTTAATGATAGGGCTTTTCAGTTATGGATTAAGTTTAGAAATCTTTTCGCACCATTAGAGCAGAGCATAGACTTTTTCTTGTTTCAGCTTCCGCCGTCCATGACACCAAAATCCGCTCCATTAATACAGGGTTTCTTTGAAAAAACCAAGCTTAAGGAAAGGTTCGCCATTGAAGTTCGAAATCTAAAATGGTTCAATAAAGAATGGGTGGATTGGTGTTCTGGGCTTGGAATAACTTGGGTAAGCGTTGATTCCCCAGATTTTCCCACAGAAGTTTTTAACACAAACGGTTTGGTTTATGAGAGGATGCATGGAAGAACAGAATGGTATGCCCACTTTTACACAGATGAAGAGTTATGGGAAGTGGCGGACAAAATTTTAAAGGTTAAACCTAAAAGGGCTTATGTCTTCTTCAACAATGACCATGCAATGCTGGAAAATTCGCAGAAAATGCTGAGCATACTAAGAGAGGTTAAAGAATAGCTATGGCTGAAAAATCTTTGAAAGCGAAGGCATTTGTTTGTCGCCGATGCGGCGAAACCTACTCCATAGAAGATTACGAAGAAAGCCACTTCTGTGAAAAGTGTGGAACCTTACTTACGCGGGTATCTGGCAACATACTAAAGTCTGAGGCAAAGGTGGAAAGCGGAACCGATTTTAAGAAAATGGTTAAAGAATTCTTTCCCTACCCAAACTTTCGCCCCTTCCAGCTTGACGCTATAAAATTTAACTTTGACGTTATTAAAAATGGGAAGATAGGTTTACTCTCTTCGCCTTGTGGCACTGGAAAATCCATTTCCGTATTAACCGCCTATTTCATGGCTAAAGAATGGAACAATTCTGTGGGCAAACTTCTTGCCTTAACCAGAACCAGAAATCAGCTTGAAATCTATTGCAGAGAGCTTAAAAGCATAAAAGAACATTGCAATGTTAATTTTGTTGCTTCTGTTTTTAAAAGCAAAAAAGAAATGTGTCCTCACGCTTTAGAAGACATAAAACTGAGGGACATTAGCTACCGTGATTTTCTTTATTATTGTAAAGGCTTGAAGGAAGGCAATTTTGGAAAAACCTGCAAATATTATGAGCGAACATACAGCGGATGGAAGCCAAGTTGGCACGCTTACGCTGTTATTAACAAGATTAGAGAAATTGGTCCTTTAATGCCGGATGAAGTTTATGGAATTTGTTATGAAAAGGGAATTTGTCCCTACGAAACTACAAAAATTCTCGCAAAGTACGCTGACATTATTATAGGCAATTATAATTACCTTCTTGTGGATTCTGTTAGAGGCTCAGTTTTAGGGAGGGCTGGATGGCGAATAAAGGATGTTAACTGCGTTTTTGATGAGGCTCACAGTCTGCCTTATTATGCGGCTGGCATATTTTCAGATGAACTTTCATTAACCTCTGTTAGAAGGGCTTTGAAAGAAATTGAAACTTTCGGTTTGGAAGATTTCGGTTTTTTGGAGACTTTGTATAGGGTTATGGTTAAACTTGGAAGGAAAATCTACAAAAAGTACGGTGCAGATGTTGAACACATCATTGGAAAAAACATCCTAATAGATGCTATATTAAAAGAGTTGAAGCTTGATGCTGATAAGTTAATGGAATTAATTTCTGAACTCTCTGATAAAGGAGAAATCATTCGATATAAAAGGGCAGAAGTTGGCAAAAGTCCAATTTCTTATTTGTCGAGATGTGCAAGCTTTCTTTTGGACTGGGTTAGCCTAACTGGTTCAAGTTATGTGCGTTATGTGACCGTGGAAATCGAAAGGGATGAAAGGAAAAGCGTGAGAATTGGAATTCGCTGCTTAGACCCGGCTTTAGCTGCAAGCATAATTAATAAGCTTCGTTCCGCCATCCTCATGTCTGGAACACTTTGGCACATGAACTATTACATGGACGTTCTAGGAATTGAAAGGAAACGCTGCGAAACCATGAAACTTCCAAGCCCCTTCCCACCAGAAAATAGGCTCATCATAGTGGATAAGGCTGTAACAACGAAATTTGAAAAACGTAACCAAATCCAATGGAAAAGAATTGCTGACCACCTCACAAAAATAATAAAGAAAATTGATGGAAGAGTAGCTGTTTACTTTCCTTCTTATGAGGTTATGCAAGAAATCGCAAACATAGCAAAGTTCAATTCGCCCTTCATCATGGAACAGAGGGGCACTGGAATTTTAGATGTGCTTCAATTCTTGAAAGACCATGAACGCTGTGTGGTTTTTGGAGTAGCCAGAGGCAAAATAAGCGAGGGAGTTGACATGTCCGCTGAAGGAAGAAGCATGTTGTCAGCCGTGGTTGTTGTTGGTTTACCATATCCAAAAAAGACCGAACTTCAAGCCGCCGTTTACGAATATTTCAAAGAAAAATTTGGAGATAAAGCAATAGAATACGCCAATGACATTCCCTGCTTAAACGCTCTTGCGCAGTCTGCCGGGAGACTTCTGCGCAGCCCAGAAGACAGGGGCGCAATAATTATTATGGATGGGCGTGCCGCTGGAAAATTCAAGCATAAACTTCCAAACGAATGGAAACATGAAATGAAAACCCACTGGAGAATAGAAAAAATCCTCGGCAGAATTGAGAATTTTTACATGGTATGCAAAGGCTAAACAAACCAGCGGAACTTTTGTTCTTCCTTCTTCTTTTCCTCTTCCGTGGTTCTAATCAAACCGAAGGATTCCAATATTTTTTGGGTTTTCTCCGCAGCAGCATTCAACCTTGACAAGTTCACATTCATACCCAAAAATTTGTTTAAAGCTTCTAAGGCGTATTTTGTGGCGTTTGCATCTGGATATGTGCCCAAAGTTTCAACCAAGAGGGAGAAACCCCTAAACCCTCTAAGTTTGCCAAGTCCTATTAAGAGACCAGCAACCCCGAATATTTGTCCAACCATCATTTTTGCACCTAGACTTAAGGCTTCATTTAGCGTTTCTGGGTCTGAGGCGGCGCAGTAGATTTCCGGCGGCGTTTTTACTTCATCTTTTTTGAAACCGCCAAGCGTTATAACATATTGGCAACCCAATTCTTTGACTATATCCAACACGCGCCCGCAAAGCTCATACTGTCCAAAGGTTGTCAGGGCTTGGGTATTACCATACCATATGATCAAATCTCGCTTGCTATTAGAGGCTTTATAATAGTATAGCTCATTTATTGGGGAACGTGCACTTCCCGTTTCTGTGGTGACTGCTAAGTCTTGGAAGGAATCCGAGAAAATTTCTGCGAAAAGCTTAGCCTTTAATTCATGGATTAAATGGAGAGCCGCAATGTTGGCTACAAATCCTATTCCAGGCAAGCCCTCAATTAAGACGGGGTTGTTAAGTTTCGGTTTTTCATAGATCTCTATTGCGCAAACCATCTTGGGGTTCCTTCGCGGCATAACCCTAATAAAAATGTAATATAAGTGTGTTTAGCTGAAGCGAATTCATATTTATAATTGTGACAAAAACCTTTTGCTTAAAAGCTGAAAGCATAGTATATAATTAGTGTGTTAAAATTGACAAAAACAAACATCTTAGATAATATTGAAAGGATCGGCAAAATTGACAAAAGTAATATGTTATCCTTTTGCGTTAACGCTTCAAAACATTATGAAGAAGCTGCAAAAATTGCAAGAAAATTCTCAATTAGCTATCCAAAACCTCAGAAAATTATTGTTGCAGGTATGGGTGGTTCAGCCATTGGTGGAGAACTCCTAAAAGATTGGGCGAGAGATAAGGCGCTTGTTCCCATAGAGGTTGAGAGGGACTATTCCTTACCAGCCTATGCGGACAAGAATACGCTAGTTTTTGTTGTGAGCTATTCTGGGGAAACCGAGGAAACTTTAAGCGTTTTTGTTGAGGCAATTAAAAAAGAGTGTATGATTGTTTGCGTAAGCTCTGGAGGAAAACTATATGGATACGCTGAAAAATTTGGTTTGCCATTTATTCGAGTTCATTCTGGGATACCTCCTCGTGCAGCCCTTCCATATCTTTTCACGCCATTACTTATAGTTTTAGAGAAATTTGGTTTAGTTTCAAATGTTGAAATAGAAATTTCTGAGGCTATTAACACTCTCAAAAGGGTTGGTAGTGAGAATTCGCCTGAAAAACCCTCAAGGATTAATTTTTCGAAGACTTTGGCATTAAACGTTAATGGAACTGTTCCAATTGTTTATGGGTTTGGGTTTTATCGGGCTGTTGCTCAACGTTTTAAACAACAGTTTAATGAAAACAGTAAAATCCCATCCAAATGGGAGTTTTTGCCAGAGCTTAACCACAATGAAATTGTTGGATGGGAAAAGGCGGGAAAAATGGCGAAAAATTTTTCAGCAATTTTCCTTCGAGACGAGGAAGAGCCAAAAGAAATTCGAGAAAGAATTGAAGCCACAAAAGAGTTAATGCGCAAAGAAAAATTGAAAGTTTTTGAAGTTTGGAGCGTGGGTAAAAGTAAATTGGCAAAAATGTTGTCAACTATATGCATTGGAGATTTCACAAGCGTTTATTTGGCTTTATTGCGAGGAATAGACCCTACACCAGTGAAAACCATTGCTTTATTAAAGGAGAAGATGAAGCAGAGTGGAGTGAAGGAGAAAATATTAAGGGAACTAGAAAAACTTATGGAAAAATAAATTTCAGCCTATTACTTTTTCACGAGGAAGTCTTCGAACATTTTCTCAGCAGTTTCCAGGGAGACCATTTGTGGCGGGTGTTTAAAGGCATAAGCGCAGATGGGCAGTATTTCACCTTTCATTTTTCTGTCTAAGGCTATTTTCACAGCCCTTATAACATCAATGAGAACCGAACCAGCGTTTGGAGCGTCCACTGTTGAAAGTTTTAAGTCTATTTGCATAGGGGTTTTGCAGAAGTATAAGCCCCTAATCCAGAAGTAGCTGTCCCGTCTGTTTTGAAGGAAATCAACATAATCCATTGAACCAGCCACAATCTTAGCCTTGTAGGGTAATGCGCCTTCAACAGATCTTGTCTTAACAGTTCTTTTCAAATCCCTCGTCCTCTCCAAAGTATCTAAGGATTCGGTGCCTCCGCCGACATCCAACTGATAAGTTTCTGTTATACGAACTCCATGCATTGAAAGCAGCTTAAGCAAGGCTTTGTGCAATGTGGTTGCGCCAACTTGATCCATCAAGTCGTCACCCACAAGCGGCAGCTCAGCATCTTTAAAACGGTTACTCCACTGGACATCGCTGGCGATGAATGTTGGAGTGGCATTTACAAAGGCGCAATTCGCCTTTAGGGCTTGTTCTGCGTACCATTGCGAAGCTTTTGCGGCTCCGCTTGGAAGCAGATTGAGAAGTATTTCTGCCCCGTTCTCTTTCAATGTTTTGGAAACATTAACTTCTGGTTCCTCGCTGATTTGGACAATTTTTTTTGTGTATTCGCCAACACCGTCTAAAAGTGGTCCTTTTTGCACGATAATATTGGATGGTGGAACATCAACTATTTTTGGGGCGTTATTTGGCTGTGCGAAAATGGCTTCGGAAAGGTCTTTTCCAACCTTTCGGCTGTCAACGTCGAAGGCTGCAACTACTTGAATGTCTCTAGGATGGAAGCCTCCCAAAAATAGGTGTCGAAGTCCAATGCTTTCCTCGGTGTTTTCGCATTGGCTATAATATTTTAAGCCTTGGATTAGGGCGGAGGCGCAATTTCCGACGCCTACTAAGGCAACTTTTATTTTTGGCAATTTTGACACCTTAATTGGCATTTCATATTTTGCGACTGGTTTATAAAGTGCTATGTTGTATTAAGCCTAAAATGGAGATTATCAAAAATGAAAACATGGTTGGATGTGGCTGTTTTGCGCTGTCCAAATTGTGGACGCTATTATGTGGATGCTTCATGGTATATCATGGAAATGGAATCTGACATCCAATGTGGAAATTGTGGAAAAGAATTTAACAGCAAGAAAAACGCAAAAGACCGTGTAATGCTCGAATTCCAAATAAATGATGAAGGGAAAATACAAGAAGCAAAAATCCTCGAACACTTAAAGTTAGAATAAACAGTCAAGCCTACGGTTGTTGCAATTTTTCAATTGGCACATATTCTTCAACTATGCCAGACCTGTTGAGAACATCCTTCCACAATTCTAAACCCTTTTTTGTTCGCCATTTCTCTGGTGCTGACAAACCCAACACAACAATTTTGTCGCCCTTCTCTATTTTTTCTGCTGTTATACACCTACCAGTTTCTGGATGCACAGGCGTTATGATGTCTGGAGCCATTGCCGTTAATTTTCCGTTTTTATAGGCTATTAGCACTTCGTTTTTTGCTTTAAATTCAAAGGTTTCGCCAGCATATTCATGTGCTCCCTTAAGTTTTATGTTTACAAAGGTGAAGCCCGCTTCGGTTTTTTGTTCAGCATCTTCCACTGTGCCTTCGAAGAGTTTAAAACCGTTGGTTTCTTTCAAAACTGCCTTTACGGGTTCGATGGTTATCCTTAAAAGTTTTCCAATTTTTATGGACTTTGAAAGGCTAAGTTGGATTGGCGAAGTTTTCACCTGAGCGCCCGTTAAGATTCTTCTTGCAGTGTAAGCACTTTGGTTCCATTCTGAAGCTAAAACTCTAGCGATTCTTTCAGCAGACCTCGCATCCATTGTCTCTTTAACAATAACCACGTTTTCTGCGTGTGTGTCTGCAACAGCCATCGGCGTTAATGGAATGTTGTCGATTGTGTAAACTTTTAAATGAACCTCTGGGACAGACCTTCCAGCTCCATCAGCATCCACAACTGGAACGCCTCTTCTGGCAGCAACATCCACAGCAGCTAATGTGTTAAAACCGCCAAGTTCCACGGGAATGGTAGCGAAAGCGGAAAAACCAGTGTACTCTTCTAAAGCCTTTAGAGTTTTCACAGCTGCTTCAGAATCATATCCTATGGCGGTTGTGGCGCCGACACATGCAAAATTTACAACCTTTGCCTTTTCTGGAACATCTGAGGGGGCAACAAGCCTAACCGTACAGCCTTGGCTTGCCAATTTATCTGCTATAGCATAACCCGTTTCAGGGTCGCCTCCGCCTCCACCGGAAAAAATTGCAGCACCATCCACCAAGTCAAGCAAGTCTTGATGGTTTAGGACTCTCAAACTTTGAAGCCTCCATTCTGACGTGAAAGTTTATTATTAGTAAGCCTTAAACTCTTTAAAACATTTAACCATAAAGAGGCTTGGCAGAATTGACAGAAAAAACAGAAACAGTAGACAAGTTCACGGCAATTAACGAGTTAGCACGCCGAAAAGGCTTCTTTTGGCCATCATACGAAATATATGGTGGTGCAAGCGGCTTCGTCACTTATGGACATCTTGGCGCAAGACTTAAACAGAACATTGAAAGGAAAATTAGGGAACTTTATGTTTACAAGCTTGGCGTAATGGAAATTGAGTCGCCAATAATTGCCCCTGAAAAGGTTTTTGAAGCTTCGGGGCATGTGGAACATTTTAAAGAACCCATGGTTGAATGCCAAAAGTGCAAGAAAAAATTTAGAGCTGACCACCTAATTGCAGAAGCCGCAAAAATTCCCCAAACAGAAGCAGAAAAAGTAAGCCTAAAAGAAATAAAAAACATAATTGAAAGAGAAAAAATTGTTTGTCCAGAATGCGGCGGCGCATTAGGCGAACCAAAACAGTTTCTAACAATGTTCAAAACAACTATAGGACCATATTCGGATGCTGTTGGTTATGCGAGACCAGAAGCTGCCCAAGGCATATTTGTGGAGTTTAGACGCCTTTATGAAATGGCACGAGAGAAACTCCCCTTCGGCGTAATACAAATTGGACGTGCCTTAAGGAATGAGATTTCGCCGAGGCAAGGTCTTTTGAGGTTGAGGGAATTCACCATTGGAGATTTGGAGTTTTTCTTCGACCCAGAAGAACCAAACTGTTACCTGCTTAAGGAAGTGGAAAATGAGACTTTGCAATTGGTCTTGGCTACGAATAGATTAAAAGGTTCTGAAGAGCTTACAAAGGTTACTGTAAAAGAGGCTTTGGAGAAGGGCTACATTAAGGCTGAGTGGCAAGCTGTTTTTATGGCAATTTCAAAAAAACTACTTCTGGCTTTAGGGGTACCAGCCGAAAAACAGCGGTTCATAGAAAAACTCCCATGGGAAAGAGCTCATTATTCGGCACAAACCTTCGACCATGAGGTTTTAGTTGAAAGGTGGGGATGGATTGAAGTTACAGCAACAGCCCACAGAACAGATTACGATTTGAAAAGGCACACAGAATTCAGCAGTCAAGACATGTACGTCTTCAAAGAATATGAAAAGCCTTCAGAAAAGGAACAAGTCACTATAAAGCCAATAATGGAAAAATTGGGACCCGCCTTTAAGAAGGAAGCTGCAAAAGTTGCTGAAATGCTTTCTAAGGCTGATCCGAAAGAGGTGGAGGCTTCCATTAAAAGGAATGGATATTTTATGCTTGGGAAATACAAAATTTTGCCTGAACATTTAGAAATTAGGCATGAAAAAGTTGTGGAGCGTGGAAGACGTTTCATTCCTCACGTTATAGAACCAACCTTCGGCACAGACCGTCTTCTATACGTGACTTTTGAATATGCTTACCGTGTTAAGGATGATAGAATTGTGATGAGTTTTCCAAGGGACATCGCCCCAATTCAAGTTGGCGTTTATCCGCTAGTAAGCAAGGATGGATTGCCAGAAAAAGCCATGGAATTGCATAAAACCTTGGTTAACGAAGGCTTCATCGTAGAGTATGATGAGGCTGGTTCTATTGGAAGACGTTACGCCAGGGCAGATGAAATAGGCATACCATTGGGCATAACTGTGGACTATGAAACGCTTAAGGATAACACGGTTACCATTAGAGACAGAGATTCATGGAAACAGGTTAGAAGCAGAATTGAGGATTTGCCAGAGCTTTTGCATAAATATTTTAGATGGAAAATCGATTTCGAGGATTTAGGCAAGCCATTTAAAAGCTAAGTTTTCGTTACCTTTTTTAATACTTCACCCTATTTAATGTAAGAGAAAATAACCTCACTTTGCGGGCGGAAAAAATTTGGTGCTTCCAGCAGAAACAGAAGAACGAGTAAAACGGAGAGCCTTAAGCGTTTGCCAAGACCATCTAAGGAAGGTTCTGGACTTGACAAGAAAAGTTCCCCAAATGATGGACTGCTTCGTAAAAAACGACAAAGAAAGGGCAAAACAACTTTTCAACGAAATCAGAAGCGGCGAAGACGAAGTTGACAACGCAAGAAGACTTGTCTCCCAAGAGCTTGCCGAAATAGGAGCCATTCTACTAAGCAGAGAAGACTTCTTAAGATTTACAAACCTCACAAGCGAAATTGCAGACTTCTCAGAGGGCATAGCCTTCCGCCTTGTGGAAATCATGGAGCACAGCTGGAACGTTCCCATGGACATAAAGAAGGACTTGCTGAAGCTTTCAGAAACCGTCTTAGAGGCTGTGCTTAAACTTAGAGAGACAGCCATGGTTCTTACCTATGGCTCTTCTAAAGCCATGGAAAAAGCCAAGGAAGTTGAAATTGCAGAAAGAGCGGTTGACGAGTTATACCGCGAACTAGAAATAAAACTCTTAAACAGCAAACTCGACTTCCCAGCCCTAATCCTTCTAAGAGACGTGCTACAACTGTTGGAGGATTCAGCAGACAAAGCTGAAGACGCAGCAGATGCCGCCAGAATACTCTCTTTCATAATGTAGAAAGGCGAAAATTCTAATGTCTAAAAAAATTGATGTTGAATTCATTGAAAACTTCTTAATCGTTTGGAACCCCAAAGAAGGATCAGAACTTTATAAAAAGGGTTTTTATGGAAAACCTTTAGGAATTCCAAAACCAAAAATTCCAGAATTTGAAGTTCCACTAATTTTAGATTTAATGGAAGGATTATACCTTGCTGAAAAGGGAATTATAAACATATATGAAGGTCCAGAAAAGAAGAAAGTAAGTCTCAAAAAGCTGCGCCAAAAGGCTAGACAATTATATGACGAATTTGATGAAAAATATGCTGTTTACCGCGACTTGCGCGACAACGGTTTGATTGTCACGCCGGGAATAAAGTTTGGATGCGACTTTGCCGTTTACAAGCATGGACCAGGCATTGAGCATGCGCCTTACATGGTTTCGGTTAAAAGCGCTTCTTCAGAGATAACGGCAACCGAAATTGTGAAAGCTGGGAGGCTTGCAACAACCGTTCGGAAAAGGTTCATAATTGCAGTGCCAAATATGGAAAGGAAGAAGATAAGATACTTAATATTCAAATGGTTCAAGGCATAAGCTCTTATCCCAAAATAATTTTCAGCAACTCCTCTTCCAACGTTGGCTCACTTGGATTTTCAACTATTCTTCCAATTTCTTTACCTTCTTTATCAAACAGAATTATCAATGGAATCTTGTCCACATTAAACGTTTCCACCTCTGGCGGCGAAGGTGGAATCCTCCATTTTCTTTTATAATTAAACGGGTCCTTCATTAAACCTCCAAAAACTCTAACTTCTAAGCCCGTTCTTTTGGATATTAGGGCTAAGACTGGAATGTTGGTTGCGCAGTCTTTGCACCATTCCGCTGAAAAGGCAACCATGAAATATTTGTCTGCAAATTTCTTAATTTCAGCTATTGCCTTTTGGTTCAGTGTGTATGTGTACTTTCTCGCTAGAAACTTCTCCTTAAAAGGGTGTTTTAGGCTATCAATGTATTGGTTTATGGATACTGTTCTTTTTCTTGTTTCTGTTAAGTCTATGTTCATTTTTGTCTTTTCACTTTAGGAAACGCTTTTTGATAATGATGGATATCATTGCGGTTAATGCGAACATGACAAGTAGGGCTAAAGTTGTAAACTCTGGAACCACCAATCCTGAGAAGGTAAAGGTTAAGGGACTAACTGGTGAAGGATCATTTCCAAAACCGAAGTAAGCCACTAAACTTGTTGGTTCATACTGATAATACGTCCAGCCTCGATTACCTGGAAAGTCTGCCAATCCTGGTTGACATGAAACATAACTGATTGTTTGGTTTGAATAAATTGTCAGCGAAACCATTGACGTATAACCAATTTCAACTTCAGAAGCGTATGACGAAGGCGCAAGGGATTCTACGTTAAGCAAATATAGAACGTCAATTGTATGGTTGCCAGACCCTGGCGTAATACTTGTATAATAGCCAACCATCATGGAGTATTCCCAATCAAACCCACCGCTGTCTTTCATTGCACTAACAACAACCACAGCATGCGGTGCTTGAGACATAGGTGAAAATGTCAACGAAAATCCCTCTAAATCAGAAGCCAAACACTGGGTTATTAACTATTCCGTATAAGAACGCAAATTAGCTTTTGCTGGTCCAGTGTATGTGACATTGGCAAAGGTTTCATATGTGCCAGTTGAAAGATACGTGAAAGCTGTGTTAAAGGCTGTGGATATGCTTGGAGTAATCGAGTTCGCAATTGTTGTTGCAGTTGTGGGATCAGTGTTGTTGAAGAGGTATCCTAGAAAAGATCCATCGGCTGAAAATATGGCGCTAATTGTGGTTACATTTTCTAAGTCTGGGTCATTCATATCTACGCCTGACGGGAAATGCACAAGCGAATTATCGCTGGATTCAACCATGCTTGTGATGTGTAGCTGGGCGGTTGTGCAGTTAACGGAAATGGCGATGGTTTCTGTTAGTTGTGCTTCATCTTGCGCATAGACAACAGAAACTTGATGGCAGACAATGGCGAATATTATTAAACATATTGTAAACAAACCAATTATGCGAAATTTCATATGCAACACGGCTTTGAAATATCAGGGAGATAAGTTAATAAAACTTTTGTTAAGATTGTGGCTGAGGTTTGCTGAAAATTTAGCCTGGCATTAATGTTTGATTTGTGAATTCTCCCTTTACAAATTGGTGCGGATAGATTTTTGTTGCTGTCAGTTTGCAACCTTCAGCTATGGTTACGTCGTCGGCGACAACCGAAACAGCCTCTATTTTGGTTTGTTTTTTAGGGCTGGAGAGAATTGTTACATGTCGCCCTATGATGCTTTCTTTTATCTCCGCCTTTTCCTCAATTATCACCCTGTCCATAATGGCGGAATTTTCTATTACAACGCCTTTGCCAATTTTAGTGTAATTGTCAATGCATGAATTCACTATTCTTGCGCCATCGTCTATTTGGCAGTGCCTTCCAATGAGGACGGCGCCTTCAACCTCTATTATTCCTTGTTTTATTTTCTTTATTATTTCCTTTCTCCTCTTCATGGATTCTGCGCTTTCTCCCTGAACCCAAATTCTTTCTTCTTCGCTTATTCTTCCGCCAAAATCTGTTAACGAGGAAAAACGCCCTTGAAGCATGTCCTGCATTGTTTGTAGATAACGTTTTGGGTTGCCAACATCATACCAGCTTCCCTTCAAAGTGTAACCATAAACTGGTCTTCCACTTTTTATCACATAAGGAATAAAGTCATAGCCGAAATCTAGGCGATGTCTCTCTTTAATTATTTTTTTAATGCCTTCTTCTTTGAAGATTTTTCTTATTTCAGGCGAAACCATGTACAAACCCGTGTTTGCAAGATTTGATGGCGCATCTTTCGGCGCTGGCTTTTCCACAAACTTTGAAATTCTCATATCCTTGTTTATGTCAGCTATTCCATAACCTTCCACATCTTCAACTTCCCTTAACGCTATGGTCATAAGGGCGCCTTTCTTCTCGTGAAATTCCACAAGCTCTTTCAAATTCACGTCGAAAATGTTGTCGCCTTGCACTGCGAAAACTGGCTCCTTAACGTTGTAGTATTCCATGTTTATCCTTGCGGAGTCTGCACTTCCCAAATCTTCTATGTTTGGTTGATACTTTATATGGACCCGCGGTTTTATGCCATATCTAGTGGAGAACCCGTAGCCTGACTCAAAATAATCATGTAAATCCCTATAGTTTGTGTAACCCTTTACTCCGAAAATGAAATTTCTAATTCCTTGACGGGCAAGAGATAATAAGGAAAATTCTATTAATGGTCTGTTGAGTATGCGTAGACAAGCCTTACTTGTCTCTGCAGTGAGCGGAAGCAGTCTAGTAGCTTTTCCTCCAACTGGAATTATCACTCTTAACCTTTCTGGCGCATAGTTAGGGTTCAAAAGCTTACCACCAATAGACTTTAGAAATGGTTTACTTATGCCAAACGTATTAAACTTTCGAATCTAATCGTGAATTTTATAACTTTAAAGGGAAGCTAATGTTATGCAAGGATTAAATCATGAGAAAAGTTGGCGGGTATTTGCGTTTAATGCGTCCAATAAACTGCTTAATGATGGGCTTTGCTGTCATAGTGGGCGCAGCCCTAGCAAACCCAAATGTTTTAGGCTTTAGTTGGCAAAACCTCATCTATGGATTTTTTATAGGTTTTGCTTTAACCGCTGCTTCTATGGCTATAAATGACTATTATGATAGGGAAATTGACGCCGTAAATGAGCCGAAACGTCCAATCCCAAGTGGCTTAATTAAGCCAAAGAATGCCCTAATTTTTGCATTAGCGCTTACAGCCTTAGGTTTTGCAGCCGCATTTTTAACAAACATTTTCTGTTTTTTAATAGCCATAATTGCATGGATAATCTTTGTAACCTACACTACTGTGGGAAAACGCAGCGGTTTGCCGGGCAACTTTCTTGTCAGCACATGCGTAGCTATGCCATTCATTTATGGAAGCGTGGCTGCAATTAACATGGTTATGCCGAATGTTTTGATTTTCGTTTTAATGGTTTTTCTTTCAAACACGGGCAGAGAAATAACGAAGGGGATAGTGGATGTTCAAGGAGATAGAATGCAAAATGTGAAAACTTTGGCTGTTCTTTATGGAGAGAGAAAGGCAGCCATAACTGCGGCATTATTTTATTTTTCTGCGGTTTTCTTAAGTCCGATTCCATGGCTTTTGGGAAACGTTTCTATATGGTTCCTTCCCTTTGTGGCAATAACCGACTTTGGGCTTTTGGCTTCCGCACTCATGCTTCTTAGAGACTTCTCAAGGGAAAACGCCAGAAAAATCAAAAACATTGTTCTTTTATGGTTTCTCATTGGATTGTTAGCCTTTATTGCTGGAGCCTTTTAGGGTGAAACCTTGATTGGCGATGAAGTTTTTGCAAACGTTCTTTTGATGCTTATATGCTATTTTTACATATTACTCGTAATTTTTGTTTCAGGTAGAATGGACAAAATTTTAGGTGTAGGACGAAAGGCTTCACGTAAATTTTTGCATATAATGATTGGAAACCTTCCCTTCGTAATCCCCTTTTTCACTTCTAACATTTACCCGTTCTTAGTTGCAGCTCCATTCATACCAATAACATTTTTCGCATCCGTTTATTCTCCCTTTAAAAATTTAAGCAGCAAAATGAAGGGACTTGCAGACATAACTGAGGAGGGTCATCGGTTAGGACTAGTTTTTTATGCAATATCCTATACCATTTTGGCTTTGCTTTTCGCTTCTAAACAGAATGTTATGGTTTTGGCGGCTGGCATTTTACCCATGGCTTATGGAGACGCAATAGCTTCCATGGTTGGAGAAAGATATGGCAAGAGGAAATATGGAATTTTTGCAGAAAAAAGTCTTGAAGGTTCAGCTGCCATGTTCTTTGCAAGTTTTATAGTCTTCACCTTCAGCCTCTTCTATTTTTCTCTAATATTGCCATTCTCATTTTTAGACAAGCTTTTCCATGCTGTTGCTGTGGCTGCAGTCACAACCTTGGTTGAAGGGTGTACACCATTAGGCTTTGACAATCTAACGGTGCCAGCCTTCGGCGCTTTGACTTTCTTTCTTTTGAATGGAGGCTTATGAAAGCTTTGGTTTTCATAGTTATAGATGGGTTAGACGCCTCAGGAAAAAGCACTCAAGCCTTTAGGCTTTACAATTTTCTAAAAAGTAATGGGAAAAGGGTTTATTTTCGTTTTCATCCATCAAACGATAACTTTTTCGGAGTTAAAGCAAAACAGTTTCTTTATTCTAAGGGTAAAAGTGCCCATTTCGCAGCAGCCTTCTTCTATATGGTTGATGTTATCCGTTCAATCCTCCTTTATTCATGGAGAAAATTTGACTACGTAATTTTTGTCCGTTATCTAATGGGAACAGCCTATCTGCCGTCACCGTTGCATAAAATTGCCTATTACTTCTTCGCCTCAATTGTGCCAACATCAAAATTCATGTTTTTCCTAGACGTCACCCCACAAGAGGCTTATAAAAGGATACGGCAAGTGCGGGAAAGACGGGAGATGTTTGAAAGCTTGGAGGAACTGGAAAGGATTAGGCGCAAAGCACTTTATTTGGCGTTAGTAGGCGAGTGGAAAATTATAAACGCAAACAGACCAGTAGCAGAAATAGAAAAAGAAATCATAGAGCATTTCAATTAACATGGTCAGTTTTTGTTCTAAAAATTGGACTTATAAGTCTCCTAAGTTATGAAATCATTAGAGAAGCGTGCCACTCATTGAGTGGAGAGGAAGAAGCCAAATTTGATTATGCGCTTCGGGGGAAGGACTGGAAAGTTTATTGGCTTCTCTTAAAAAATGGTCGCCCCATGAGCGTTCGTGAAGTTCAAAGAGCCCTCCATTTCAGCAGTCCCAGCGTGGCGCAGCACCATCTTGAACAATTACGCGAATTGGGCTTGGTGCAGAAACATGATATTGGCGGACACTACTCCTTAGTTAGTGAAGTCAAAATTGGAGTGCTCCGCCACTTTGTAAAGTTGGGCAGAATCCTATTTCCAAGATATTTCTTTTACGCAGTTTTCTCCACAACTTTCTACATGGCTTATCTCCTATTTTTAATGCAAGGTTTCACAAGAGAAAACCTTTTCATAATTTTCTTTGGAGCCATAGTTTCGGCAATTTTTTGGTATGAAGCTATTCGCGTATGGTCTTTGAAACCGTTCTAGTTTCTGCATTAGGCTGTACTAAAGATTAGAATAAAATACAATGATAACACTCATTTTAATGGCGATTAGGAATGGAGAAAGAAATTAAGAAGCGCGCGTACGTTTACGGTTTTGCCGCTGTTCTCTTAGCAATATTGTTAGGCTCATTATGCTATAATCTTGGAGTTAACCCCCAATATGAAGAACCCACTCAACCAACACCTCCTTCTCCGGAACCTTCACCTACTCCATCTCTCACGGCTTTAAAGACGTTCTCTTCTCTTGATGAGCTTAGAAGTTTCTTATCAAATAGCTCCGCATTCATATTCTACGGACCTTTTGACTTTGAAATCTTAGGAGTATACCCATTAGGACCTGAAGTGCGGACAGCAAATGTTGAATATTCAACAACAAACGTTCAGGTTGCTGGAGTTGACGAAGCAGACATCATAAAAACTGATGGAGAATATATCTATGTAGTGTCTGGCAATAATATCTCAATTTTGAGATCTTATCCAACAGACCAGGCTGAGTTGGTTTCAAAAATAATCTATAATGACACCTATCCCGTGGGAATTTTTGTAAGTCAAAACCATGACCGATTAGCTGTTTTAGGATGCGAGTACTTTATTCCTTTAAGGCTCCCTTACTGGTATGATTTCTTTTATGACTATTATTGCCTAAACATTAGAACTTTCATAGACTTATATGACATTTCAAACAAAACGAACCCTATAGCCATTAAAAATTTCACAATAAGTGGCAGCTACTTCAATTCAAGAATGATTGGCGATTACGTCTATTTCGTTGTAAGTCAACCAGCATACATCATCAATGAGACGGTTATTCTTCCAAAAATTTACACAAAAGAAGGAATCAAAGAAATAGGCGCCACTGAAATCTACTATCATAATGCTTCAGACAATTATTATTTGTATACGACGATTGTTGCCTTTAATATGCAAAACGTTACGGAAGAAGCCACATATAAGACAATTATGCTTAACGGAGCAAGCTGCATGTATGTGTCCTTAAACAATGTTTACATAACGTTTCCTGAAACATACAAAAAAACCACTATTTATCGGATACGCATAGAAAACAACACAATTACTCCTGAAGCTGTAGGCAGTGTTTTAGGGTATCCGCTTAACCAATTTTCTATGGATGAGTATAATGGCTATTTCAGAATAGCAACTAATGCTTGGGTTAACGGAAACATTCAAAATAATGTGTTCATACTGGACATGAACTTAGACATCGCTGGAAGCTTGGAAAATATAACTCTTGCCTTTAATGAGCGCATGGACTCAGCTAGATTCATAGGAGACCGCTGTTACCTTGCAACATCAGTTGTGCAAAGAGACCCATTTTTCGTAATAGACGTTGGGAATGTAAGTGAACCAAAAGTTTTAGGTTACCTAAAAATTCCAGGGTTCACGCAATATTTGCATCCATACGATGAAAACCACATTATAGGCTTAGGAATGGATGGAAGCAACGTGAAAATCTCTATCTATGACGTCAGCAATGTCACGGCTCCAAAGAACATAACAGAATACAAAATTGAAGGTTATCGATCTTACACTTTGGCCTTGACAGAGCATAAGGCATTTCTCTTCGACAAGGCGAAGGAGTTTTTAGTTATTCCGGTGACTGTCTATTATCAAGATTACTCATCATGGTATGGCGTTTACGTTTTCAAAATAAATTTAGAGGTAGGCATTGTTTTAAGGGGCAATGTTACCCATCAAGAGAATGATGCTTACTATTTCATAACGAGAGCACTTTACATCGAAAATGTGCTATATACGGTGTCTAACATTAAAGTGCAGATGAACAGTCTGGAAAACTTGGAGTTAATTAGAGAAGTCAAGCTTAACTGATGCGTACTTAGCTCAAACTTTTTTATATGATTATGTGGAGGGCTTCTCCGAGGAAGTAGGAGATTAAGGCTCCAGCAATGGTTATTGCGGCATATTTTAGTCCAGACTTGTATTGGTTTTCTTTTGTTAGTTTTCCAACGTAACTGCCCAAAATAAATGCTAACACAATACCGATTATGAAGGAGATAATGGTGGCGTAGAATATGTCGCTTATGAATCTGAAAGGGGAGATTAAGAAGAATAATGCGATTATGGTGGCTATGAAGGAGAATACTCCGCTCATCCTAACCTCCTTCTTAGAATGGACCCTGCCTTCAGTTCCCTGCTCAACTCCGTAAATTTGAACAGCCCTTTCAGTTGATTGGGAAACAAAGAAGCCTACGGAGTTTCCGAGAGCGTCAGCAACCCCCCCAACAATACCAGCTATTATGACAAGGTTCGGATCTAAAGTGGCCCTTGCAACGCCGACGATTATGCCGAGAAAACATATTATGCCGTCTGTTAACCCGAAGGCTACGCTCTCCATCAAATAATGAACCTCAAACTTTTCTGCTGAAGCCTTTTTCATCGGATAACCTTCGTGAATGTATAGTATGGGCGAAGAAGGGCGATTTAAGGATTGCTTGATTTAATACTTAAAAACAAGTATTGACATTAAAATTTGGGAAATAGCAGACGAGAAGGATAAACATGAGCATTAGCGAAATTTTGGATGGAAAACTAACAGAAAATGAAGTTGAAATAAAAGGTTGGGTAGTGACCAGACGCTCCAGCGGAGGAGTCCAGTTCCTAATAGTTAGAGATGGAAGTGGAATGATACAAGCCACAGTCCACAAAGAAGATGTTGCCCCCCAAACATTTGAGGATGTAGATAGGCTAACCCAAGAATCCTCAATCATCATTAAAGGCATAGTTAAAGAAGACAAGAGAGCGCCGGGCGGCTACGAAGTAAGAGTTAAAGATTTAAAAATTGTTCACTTAGCAATGCCAGAATACCCCCTAAGCAAAAAATCCCACGGCATAGACTTCTTAGCGAGTCTCAGGCATTTGTGGATAAGAAGCCCAAGACAGGTGGCAATCTTAAAGGTAAGAGCTGAAATCATAAAGGCATGCAGAGACTTCCTCGATGAACATGGCTTTACATTAACAGACTCGCCCATCCTTACACCATCAGCCGTTGAAGGCGTTGCCACACTTTTCGAAACTCCATATTTCGGCGATAAGGCTTTTCTAACCCAAAGTGGACAACTTTATGTTGAAGCCACCATAGCAGCTTTTGGTAAAGTATACTGTTTCGGTCCAACTTTTCGTGCAGAAAGATCAAAGACTCCGCGCCACTTGACGGAGTTTTGGATGGTTGAACCTGAAATGGCTTTCTACACTTTTGAGGATAACTTGAAACTTCAAGAAGAAATGATAACATTCATTGTTAAGCGGATTCTGAAAAAAAGAAGGAGAGAATTGGAATTTTTAAAAAGGGATTTAGCGCCTCTAAGGAAGGTTGAGCCGCCTTTTGACAGAATAAGCTATACGGAAGCAATTGATAGACTCCAAAAGGCTGGTTATAACATAGAATGGGGAGAAGATTTAGGCGCACCCCATGAAAAGTTCATATCATTGCAGTTTGAAAAACCCGTTTTTGTCCATCGCTATCCAGTAAAAGCCAAAGCCTTCTACATGCAGCCAGACCCAGAAAACCCAGAAGTTGTGCTTTGCGCTGATTTGATGGCTCCAGAAGGATACGGCGAAATAATAGGCGGAAGCGAAAGAATTCACGACTTAAAATTGTTAGAGCAGAGAATAGAAGAGTTTGGCTTGCCAAGAGAAGCATACGAATGGTATTTGGATTTAAGAAGATACGGTTCAGTGCCCCATTCAGGCTTCGGATTAGGAATCGAAAGAACTGTCATGTGGATTTGTAAGCTAAAACACATACGTGAAACAATTCCCTTCCCAAGAACAATCACAAGAGCCTACCCATAATTTCAGTTTCAATTTTAGTAAGCAATCGTTTACGCATTAGAAACATTTTAAAACACACTAGCGCATATGCTATATTTGGTGCAAAATTAGAGGAGCCCCTTTAAGGTGGGCACAGAAAACCTCGACAAAATTTTCAATCCTAAAAGGATAGCTGTAATCGGAGCCACAGACAGGGAAGGCTCTGTGGGCGCCAGACTCTTTAGAAATATGATTGGGGTTGGATTTGGCGGGGCGGTTTATCCAGTCAACCCCTTTAGAACCACTGTGCAGGGCATAACAGCTTATCCAAGCATCCTAAAAATTCCATGGCACGTAGACCTCGCAATAATAGCAACCCCAGCGCACATTGTTCCACAAATAGTTGAGGAATGCGGAAAAGCTGGAGTTCAAGGAATAATAATTATTTCTGCAGGTTTCAAAGAAGCTGGAAAAGAAGGGGAAGCCCTCGAAAAGCAGATTCTTGAACTTAAAGATAAATATGGTATCCGAATTCTTGGACCAAACTGTTTTGGAATAATGAGACCAAGAATAAGGTTGAATGCTACCTTCGCAAACAAAGCAGCCATGCCCGGGAAAATAGCCTTCATTTCCCAAAGCGCCGCATTATGCGCTTCAGTAGTTGATTGGGCTTCCGAAGCCCACATTGGCTTCAGCGCCGTGGTTTCCACGGGTTCAATGATTGATGTTGATTTTGGAGACCTAATCGATTATTTCGGAACCGACCCACAAACAAGAAGCATAGTGCTTTACATAGAATCCATTGGAAACGCAAGAAAATTCATGAGCGCAGCCAGAGGATTTGCAAGAGCAAAACCAATAGTAGTTGTGAAGGCTGGAAGATTTCCAAGAAGCGTTGAAGCCGCAGTTTCCCACACTGGAGCGCTTTGTGGCGAAGATGCAGTTTATGAAGCAGCCTTTAGACGAGCTGGAATAGTCCGTGTCGAAGCCATAAGCGACCTCTTCAACTGTGCAGAAGCATTGGCAATGCAGCCTAACCCAAAAGGTCCAAACCTAACCATAATCACAAACGCTGGTGGGCCCGGCATTATGGCTGCAGACTTTCTCATCGCCAAAGGCGGAAAACTAACGTCTTTAAGCATGGAGACAATTGACGCTTTAAAGAAGGCTTTGCCTCCCTACTGCAGCATCATAAACCCCATAGACATTTTAGAAGAAGCCACCCCAGAAAGATTCAGAAAAGTCATCGAAATCTGCCTCCAAGACCCAAACAGTGACGGTTTCCTGATAATTTACACGCCTCAAGGAGCCACTGAGCCCTTAGCCATTGCAAAAATAATTTTAGAATTGTCAAAACAAACCACCAAACCCATCCTCACCTCATTGATGGGCGAAGTTGAATGCAGAAGGGCTGGACAAATTCTGCGAAAAAACAGAATCCCAGTGTTCACGACTCCAGAGCAGGCGGTTTCAACTTTCATGTACATGTATAGTTATACTCAAAACTTGGAACTTTTGTATCAGACTCCAGAAGAGCTTACAATGGAATTGGCAATCCCAACATTTCTCAAAGAAGTTTTAAGGAAAGCCTACAACGAAGGGCGAACAATCCTAAACCAGCATGAGTCTTTACAGTTTCTTGAAGCCTACAAAATCCCAACAGTAAAAACCTTGGTTGCAAAAACTTCAGAGGAAGCAGAAGCCATAGCCTCAGAAATTGGATGCCCCATTGTCATGAAGGCACTGTCACCTCAAATAACTCACAAATCAAAGGTTGAAGGAGTGATCCTAAACGTTTGGTCGCCTGAGCAAGCCAAAGCCCTTTTCGAAACATTAGCTGAAAGGGTCAAAAAGTACAATCCAGAAGCGGAATTTCAAGGCGCCCTTATTCAACCCATGGTTCAGAAAAAGCTTTGTGAATTATTAATTGGCTCCAAAAAGGATAAGGAGTTTGGTTCCGTAATAATTTTTGGAATGGGAGGAACCGCCACAGAATTATTCCAAGACGTAAACATTGGGCTTCCGCCTTTAAATCAGGTGCTTGCAAGGAGGCTTATGGAAAAAACTAGAGTTTACAAACTTGCGGAAATGGGCGAAGGTCGCTTTAATGTTAAGCTTTTGGAAGAGATTTTGGTGAAGTTTTCCCAACTCGTCATAGACTTTCCTGAAATCAAGGAGATAGAGATAAATCCGTTAATAGTTGATGAAAGTAGCGCTTTGGCAGTAGATG
>JARYMR010000119.1 GCA_029907045.1 Candidatus Bathyarchaeota archaeon | reverse complement strand
GAGAATGGCGCGGGCAAGACTTGCTATGTTTTCCGCTTCTTTAACATCAATTTTAGACCAGCTTTTTGCTATGCGAGTTTGGTAAACATAAAGCCTCAAAAAAGCTTGAACGCCTAAGTCAAATTCGCTTATGGTTTTCGGTTTTAAAACATTGTTTATGAAAGCGTCTATAAAGTTTCGGCGTCTAACAGTTTCGCAAACAAGCATATGCGCAAGCCTAACAGCATCAGCGTCGCTTATGCCCAACTGCTTAACAGTTTTCGCCAAAGCCAGACGCTCACTTAGTTTTTGCATTTCCATCCAGCTTAGGCTTTCAATGGCAAGGGTCCAAGCTTCCTTAAGCAATTTTATCCACAAATCCATAAACAAATGCGTGAGACATAAATAAAATTAGAGGCTAGTTCGCCAGAAAACTAGAGAGGGTAGGGTTGTATTGGCTGTTTCCAAAGCCAAAAACAGACTTTAAAATAATGGATAAATAGGCGAATGCAATATTAATCAAGTTGGTGTTTGAAATGGGGTATTTAGAAACACAACTCTAAACACGTTTTAAAACCAAAAGAACCCCTCAAAAACCCCGAGAAAACCAAAATTTTAGAAAATAAGAATGAAAAAAGAGAGCTTTCCGCCATAGACCACCGAATCCTCGGTCAACAATTGGATTTCTATTCAATAAACGAAGAAGTAGGCGTAGGCTTAGTGCTTTGGCATCCAAAAGGCACAACAGTGCGCAGAATCATCCGCAATTTCTGGGAGGAAGAACATTTAAAAAACGGATATGCGCTTGTCTGCACACCGCACATAGCCCGCAGAGAACTTTGGTCAATTTCTGGACACATGGACTATTATGAGCAAAACATGTACCTTTTCGAAAAAGACGGAGAACCCTACGTGGTTAAGCCAATGAACTGCCCCTTCCACATCCAAATCTATAAGGCTAAACCGAGAAGCTACAAAGATTTGCCAATAAGATACGCAGAATGGGGAACAGTATACAGATATGAACGTTCTGGAACGTTACATGGACTAATGCGAGTTAGAGGCTTCACTCAAGATGACGCCCACATCTTCTGCACTCCAGAACAAGTCGACAATGAAATAATAACGCTTATAGACTTCGCAAGAAACATGCTACGCAAATTTGGTTTCCGCAAATATCAAGTATACCTCTCAACCAAAAACCCAAAAGAACCAGAAAAATACATGGGTTCAGAAGAAAACTGGGAAAAAGCCCAAAAAGCCTTGGCTAAAGCCTTAAAAAAGAAGAAAATTGCATACAAAGAAATGCAAGGAGAAGCAGTATTTTACGGACCAAAAATTGACATAAACATCGTTGACGCCTCTGGAAGAGAATGGCAATGCACAACCATACAGTTCGACTTTAACCTTCCAAAACGCTTCAACATAACCTATACGGGCGCTGATGGAAAAGAACATGAGGTTACAATGATTCACAGAGCCCTCCTTGGGTCTATAGAACGTTTCTTCGCTATTCTAATAGAGCATTATGAGGGGAATCTTCCAACATGGCTTTCTCCAACACAAGCGAAAATACTACCCATGAGCCATAAACAAATATCATACGCCAAAGCTATTCACCAAAAACTGCAACTTCACGGAATAAGGGCAGAAATTGACAATAGCCCAGCAACCATCAACTACAAGATTAGAGAGGCGGAAGTTCAGAAAATCCCCTACATGATAATCTGCAGCAAAAAAGAAGCGCAAACAAGAAAAATATCAGTTAGAAAACATGGAACTGGAAACATAGGAACACTGACGATTAAGGAGTTTCTCAAAATCATCAAGAAAGAAGTTTTTGATTAAAATGTCTCGAGTTCCCTTTTTGTTATCTCTATTGCTATCCATATGTCTTTTTCTGGTAGATAACGAGAATAGCATTTGAACTTGCACCATGATCATAAATATTTGAGAATACCTTTCGTTGTACTTTGTTTACAGATTTCTTTGAAATCGTTTCTTGTAACTTGTCGAAGTTAAGTTGGCTTTCTGGCTCAAGTATTAGGAGTCTTCCATTTGGCTTTAGAACACGTACACAATCAGAAAGTAAAGGCTCATGATTTTCTGGTTTTATATCATGAAGGGTCCAGCTTAACACTACATAGTCGAAGGTGTTTTGGTTGAATGGTAAAGTGTTTGATTCAGCTTTGTAAAAAGTGCAGTATTCATCAACATTCAATATTTCTGAAAGAATTGTGGCAACTCTTATATTTTGTTCTTCAATATCAGCGCCGTAAACTCGACAATTTTTCTTCGCCAAAAGACAGGCAAGAATTCCTAAACCACAACCTATGTCTAAAACCGTTGATTTGGGTTTTATTTCTTTCTCAAGGATTTTATGGCGTTTGATAATGAGGAAATCTAAACTTTGCTTATAAATACTTAGTGGCAGTTTGCTTCTTAATAAACCTCTTAAGAAAGAGTAATCACTCATAAACCAAGAATAGTTCGAAGTTAACCTTTCAATTTCACGTGCATTGTAGCCCCTTTCCTTAAGCTCCTTTTTCAAAGCAAGAAAAACATAATTGTAAATTTCTGGCTTCATAAGCGTTCCTTTATGACAGATTCTGGAATATAAGAATAATTTGCAATTCTAAATAGTTTTTCTAAAGCGAAGCTTGCGTAGTAAGAGATTTTAGTCTATACTGCTCATAAGGTTAGTTGGGTTAAGGGCTGAATGGCGCAGAAACGCTTAGAAGATTTCGCAAAAATAGAAACTGAAACTTTGAAGGAAAAGGAAGCGGAAGCCCTACCCTTCATGGAAGCTATAACAAAAGAAAAACAAAAACATGCCTATCCACCTTTAGCGCCTGAAAACTTGCCGCCTTCATATTTTATTTCCGCCACCTACGATGGAAAAACTGGAAAAGCCCTAATCAAACTTTACGAGCCAGTCTCAAGCAAAATCTATTTTTGGTATGACAATAGCGGGCACAAGCCTTATTGCTTAACAAACCTTTCACCACTTGAGCTTGAAAAAATAAACCGCCTGATGCAGCATCCAAGCTTTGACCATTTTGAAATTGTTGACAAAATTGACCCGTTATTAGATAAGGCTGTGAAAGTGACAAAAATTGTTGCTAAAGACCCATTAGCCATTGGAGGACGCCCAAAAGGCTGCATAAGAGACATAATTCCAGAAGATTTCCCAACAGTAGCAGAAACCCCAATTTCTCCTGAACAAATAAAAGTTTGGGAATCAAAAATAAAATATTACCAATCCTACATTTATGATAAAAATCTTTTGCCTGGAATGACTTACGAAATAAAAAATGGCAAATTAGTTCTGACAAAAATGGAAGAAGCCGAAAAAATGGTTAAACGCATACGAGAAATCTTCAAGGAAGCCTCAGCAGAAGAGTTGCAATTTATTGAAGAGTGGGCGAGACTTCTTGAATATCCTGCCCCAAAATTTCTTTACGTAGCACTTGACATAGAAGTTTACTCTCCTGTTCCAACAAGAATGCCAGACCCAAGAGACGCCGCATATCCCGTTATCTGCGCCTCGCTTTATGGTTCAGACGGACAAAAAAGAGTTTTACTGCTAAAAAGGGAAGGCGTTCGCGAAGGAACAGAGCGCCTACCAGCCGACGTAACGTTGGAATATTTTGACTCAGAAAGTAAGCTGATAAAGGCTGTTTTTGATGTCTTGTGGAGTTACCCTTTCGTCATAACCTTCAACGGCGACGATTTTGACTTGCGTTATTTGGCTCATAGAGCCCTTAACCACGGTTTTAGAAGAGACGATATTCCTATAGAAGTTGGCAGGCGTGTATGCCTTTTAAAATATGGCGTGCACATTGACCTTTACAAGTTCTTCTTCAACCGCTCAATCCAAATTTACGCCTTCAACAACCGCTATAGGGATGTAACCCTTGACGATGTTGGCAAAGCCCTAATTGGAATGGAAAAGATTAAACTGGAGAAAAGTTTAGGCGACTTAACCTACACGGAACTTGCCAAATACTGTTTTAGGGATGCGGAAATAACTTTTAAACTTGCAAGTTTCGAAGACGAGTTAGTCTTGAAGCTTATTTTGGTTTTAGCCAGAATAAGCAGCATGCCCATGGAAGATGTGAGCCGCCAAGGAGTTTCCAGATGGATAAGAAACTTCATGCACCGTGAACACAGAAAAAGAAACATG
>JARYMR010000118.1 GCA_029907045.1 Candidatus Bathyarchaeota archaeon | reverse complement strand
GCAAAAGTTGCAAGACTCGTAACAGGATCAGGTAATGTAGCCGCAAGGACTTTGGTTCAAAAACTTGAGTTTAAGCAAATAGCAGAATTTGTTGAAATGAAAACAGAAAAAATAACGAAAGAAGACAGCACAAACTCAAAATGGGCAGAAGAAAAAGAAACAGAGGCTGTATGGAGTTATCTGCAAAATTCTGAAGCCTACCGCACAGCAGCAGGACTATACACCGTCTTATTTCATTGGTTCTCACTAGAAAAACATGATTTGGAGCAATTCGTTAAGGAACGAAAAGCAATATTACATAGGAATGACGAAGGCAAAATAGACGGCTTAACACTCATAGATGATGCAACATCCAGAGAGTGGCGCAAAAACACCATACAAACATGCTACATAGACGGCAATTCCGAGGCAGTTACCGATATGATGATAAAGTTTCTAAAAAGCTATTGCCATGCTACAAAAATCAAAAGGATTTATGGATTCACATGCAACTATAAACCAATAACAACCGCACTAGAAAGGTTAGGTTTTGAACCGCCAGACACCACGGAAATAGTTTATGAGAAGAGAATATAATTGGTTATCAGACTAGTAAGGTTTAAATAAAATATGGCTTATTTCGTAGTTAGCCTCAAAAATGGATGACAACAAATGTCAGGAGAATTCCGCCACATATTAAGAATAATCGACACTGATGTAGATGGCACTCTGAAGGCGCCTTATGCTTTAAGAAAAATTAAGGGAATAAGCCTAAACCTCGCAAATGCTATATTGAAAAAGGCTGGAATAAACCCTGACATTAGAGCTGGATTTTTAACGGAAAGAGAAGTTGAAAAAATAGAGGAAATTATTAACGAACCTACAAAGTTTGGATTACCAAACTGGCTCTTAAACAGAAGAAAGGATTTGGAAACTGGAAAGGACATGCACCTCATAAGCGCAGACCTAGTTCTAAGAACAAAAATGGATATAGAACAAATGAAGGAACTCAAATCATGGCGAGGATACCGCCACTCCTACGGGTTAAAAGTGCGCGGACAAAGAACAAGAACTACAGGGAGAACTGGAAAAGCCTTAGGAGTCAAAAAGAAGGAAGTCGTAAGAAAGGAAGGTAAATAGCGTGGGAGACCCGAAAAAACAAAGGAAAAAGTATGAGACACTACGTTTTCCATGGCGAACCGACATCCTTCAAGAAGAACTAAAACTTTTGGGTCAATACGGCTTAAGAAACAAACATGAATTATGGCGCCATGAAACAATGCTTTCAAAGTTTAGAGGAATAGCCCGTTCTCTCATCGGCAAACCACCAGAAGAACGCGGAAAAATGGAAGAAGAACTTTTAAATCGCCTTAAAAGGCTTGGTGTCCTTCCCGAAACAGCAGTTTTAGACGACGTTTTAGACTTGACCATAGAGGATATTCTTGAACGTAGACTCCAAACAATAGTCTTCCGAAAAGGACTCGCAAAAACCATACATCAAGCCCGCCAACTCATAACTCATGGGCATATATCAATAGGAAAACAAAGAGTCACCGTGCCAAGGTATATGGTTACAAGGGAGGAAGAAAACCAGATAGCATATTCAACTCAAAGCCCCATTGCAAATCAAAATCATCCAATCCGCCAAACAATAGCTGTGGCAGCCACAACAAGAACAAAATCTGAAACACAAGAGGAGGAATAATGATGAGTAGCGCTGCCAAAAAAACCGATAGATGGGCGGTAGTCCACATATACAGCTCTTATAACAACACATTAGTACATATAACAGACATTTCAGGCGCAGAAACCATCGCCAGAACCTCTGGCGGAATGTTTGTGAAGGCAGACAGAATGGAATCCTCTCCATACGCGGCCATGCGGGCAGCCTCAGCCGCGGCAGAAGTAGCAAAAGACAAGGGAATAACCGCCATACACATAAAAGTTAGAGCCCCAGGAGGTTCAGGTCCAAGAACTCCGGGACCGGGCGCACAAGCAGCTATCAGAGCCTTGGCTAGAGCAGGTTTCCGCATAGGACGAATAGAAGAGGTTACGCCTATCCCCCATGACGGCACACGGAAACCAGGTGGAAGAAGGGGGAGAAGGGTCTAGCAAATTCTGTTGTTCTTTCACTGAGGGAAAAATTGAAATAATGCACTAATATTCTATTGAACGGCACGGCAGTTGTTATAGAATAATATGGAGTGTCAAAATAGTGGAAGTAGAAGTGCTTGAAAAAGACGAGAAAAATTTACGTTTACTCATTAGGGGAGTTGATGTTCCGTTTATGAATGCCTTAAGAAGAACAATAATCTCAGAAGTTCCATGCATGGCTATAGACGAGGTTGTAATGATTGAAAATTCATCCATCCTCCAAGATGAAATTATAGCTCATAGACTCGGGCTTATCCCCCTAAAAACCGATTTGGATAGTTACAATTTACCCGAAGAATGTTCATGCAAAAGTGAATTTGGATGTAACCTTTGCAGAGTTACGCTCACATTGGATGTGGAAGCAAAAGAAGGAACCAAAACTGTTTATTCAGGCGAGTTAAAATCGGAAAATCCAGAAATAGTACCTGTAAGCGACCAAATCCCAATTATAAAATTGGCGAAGGGTCAAAAATTAAGGCTTGAGGCTTATGCTAGGCTTGGAAAGGGAAAGAACCATGCTAAATGGCAACCAGTTTCCATGTGCACATACAAGTATTTTCCAAAAATAGAAATTAGCAAACAATGTGATGCTTGTGGAAAATGTGTGGAAATCTGCCCAAGGAAAGTTTTAACAAAGACTGAAAATAGGATAGAAGCTCGCAACTTGATGGTTTGCACCCTCTGCCAAGATTGTGTGGAGGTTTGCCCGCAAAATCCGCCAGCAATAAAAGTGGACCAAGAAAAAGACACGTTTATATTCAATCTTGAATCCACGAATGTGCTTCCACCAGAAAGAATATTGACTGAAGCCATTAAAATTTTGGATAAACAGTTTAACATATTCCAAGAACAAATTAAGGTGGAGAAAAGTGAAGAAAATTAAAGCAACAAATCCACAGCTAATAGAACTTATCAACTTCTTAAAAAAGAAGAGCAAAGAAAACGAGGCTAACATTTGGAGGGACATAGCAGAACGGTTAGCTAAACCGAAGAGAAAACGTATATCGGTTAACCTAAGTCGACTAAACAGATGCACGCAGAAAAACGATGTGGTGGCGGTTCCAGGCAAGGTTTTAGGGGCTGGAGAAATAAAGCATCCAATAACCGTGGCAGCCTTCGCCTTCTCTGAAAAAGCAAAAGAGAAAATAAAGGCTGCGAAGGGTAAATGCCTATCCTACTTTGACTTAATCAAAAAGAACCCGAAAGGCTCAAATGTCAAAATAATTGGGTGAGAAAATGGAAAATCAAGCAACAATAATAAATGCTGAAGGACTTATTCTCGGAAGGATGGCGAGCATAATTGCAAAAAAACTGTTGAATGGCGAAAAAGTAATAATTGTAAACGCTGAAAAGGCTGTGCTTTCGGGGAAAAGAAAGAGCAAAGTAAGGGAAGCAAAGGAATTCTTAGAGGTGGGATACCCAAGGCAGGGTCCATTCCATTATAGGAGACCTGACAGAATAGTGAGAAGAACCATTAGGGGAATGCTCCCCTACAAACAACCAAAGGGCAAACAAGCATACAAAAGACTCAAAGTTTTTGTTGGAATGCCAGAAGATTTCAAGAATCAAAAAGCAGAAACCTTGCCCGAAGCACAAGCTCAAAAACTAAAATGTCCCTACTTTACAATTGAGGAATTTGCCAAAGAAATAGGATGGAGCGTAGAGGAATAGTTATGCCAGCAAAGAAGGTTTTGGTTGTTAGCGGAAAAAGGAAAACCGCTACTGCAAGGGCTGTCGTCAAGCCTGGAATTGGTAGAATACGCATAAACAAGACTCCTATCGAAATTTTTGAACCCAAAATTGCCAGAGAAAAAATCATGGAGCCTCTCATACAAGCAGGCGACGAAATCTGGAAACAATTAGACATAGACATAAAAGTCTCAGGAGGAGGCTACATGGGACAATCCGAAGCAGCTAGGATGGCTATAGCCAACGCCTTGTTAAAATGGACAAAGAGCGCTCATTTACGCACAATTTTCACCGAATATGACAGAACAATGGTTGTCAGAGACCCAAGAAGGAAAGAACCCAAAAAGTTCGGTGGACCTGGAGCACGGGCTAGG
>JARYMR010000117.1 GCA_029907045.1 Candidatus Bathyarchaeota archaeon | reverse complement strand
AAACCTTCCACGACTTCTGGAACTTCAAAAGTGGTGACAAAATTACCCATTTCATCTGTTGGAACGTCTTCTGCAACTATGATATCTTTTGGAAATGTCATGAAAACAATGTTCACAGATTCAGCGTCAAATCCATAGCCTGAAGCAGTGACCTCAGTGCCGACTGGTCCCTTGAGTGGAGTTATTGTGAACCATGGCGTAACAATGAATTCTTCTTCAGTCCAAGCATAAGTTGTGCGGGCGTCTATCCACCACGGACCAGGACAAACATTGCAGCATCCGTCACCGTCTTCTAAAGTGCATGGAATAGTGAAGACGTAAGTGAATGAGCCTTTCTCGTTGGTTTCATTTTTTTTGGTAAACCACCAAGTTTTGCCGAGGCAACATGTAAAGGAAATGTCTACATAATTGCATCCATCAAAACCTGTTCCAGTAATTGTCACTTTCGTGCCGCATGGTCCTTGAGTTGGATCTAAAACAATTTTAGGTTCCACAAAGAATGTGTCTTCATCCCAGCATGGAGGACCATATCTGTCTGTTGCTTTCACTGTGTGGCTGCCGTATACGCTTTCTGGAACAATGAAACTTGCTGAGAAACTGCCAACACCGTTTGTAATGACTGCCGCTGGATTTGTAGTTATTAGCTTTCCATCATAGTATATGTCAATCTGAACGTTACGCTTAAAGCCCGTTCCTTCAACAGTTACTTCTGTGCCTACTGGTCCACTATAAGGATCTAGCGTAATTTGTGGTTTTACAGTGAATTTTGTTCCAGCACTGTGCCCTGAGGCTTTGTCCCAAGCTGTTATGTCATGGGCGCCACAGAAGGCTTCTGGTATTGTCACACATATTTCATAGCGTCCCCAACGATTTGCTTCAACAACGCCTAAAAGAACATCAAGCGCACTACCTTGACCATCTGCGTCCCACCAAATTTCAACATCACCGCATGGAGAAGCACCATGTCCATAAACTTGCACTGTTTGGGGAACAGTACCACTGCTCGGACTTACATTAACTGTTAAGCTTGGGCTTGGCGTAATAGCAAAAGCCATTGGTATCGCAGCAAACGTCAGCATCAATACAACAAGCAAAGTTAAAGATACTCTTTTCATGTGTACTTTTTTCATTTTCTCCTCTCTCCTATAGCATATACTTACTAAAGCGGACAAACAAAAGAAGAAAATGTATTTATGCATTCAGTATACTTTTATCAACAATTGTAAACTTTTGTTAACTAATACTCAAAATCACTCAGTTTGCAATCTTCTCTGAAAAGGAGACAAAGGAGAACGCTGCCGTATCGCCAATATAAAGCTATATGATAAAGCTACAAGCCCCACAGCTATCAAAATTATGGAAAGAGGATAATAAAATGTTATCCTCGCCATCCGCCACCACTGATAAGAACCCTCAAGAGCCCACTTCTCTTCTGGGGTAAGATTAGAAAAAGGAGAAAACAACCTTTCCTCATGCACCTTTATCACAGAATCAACATACAAAGAAACAACTATCCCAGCCAAAATCAAAACAGCTCCAAACCAAAAAAACACTGAAATTTTACTCCTTTTCACGAAAATCTTCAAGCTTGACATATTTTTCCCACCATATTCCCATCGCTCCCTTTTCAAGATGACCGCACTATCAAATATATAATTACGTATTCTATAGCGCAAAATCCAATGGTTACCAAGATTATTGCCAACGGATCATACAACGTTTTCTTGGCTGTTCTCCACCACTGCAATGAGCCTTCACACTCCCATCTTTGCTCCTGTGTTAAATTTGGGTCATTTAACAAGTGCTCATGACCCCGCACAACAGATTCCGTGTACAACCACAAGCCAATACCCATAGCCAATAGTACAATTCCAATCAAGGCAACTAGTTTTTGAACGTATTTCCTCTCTGGCTTCGACATAGTTATTGAACCATATGCTTGTTTACTGTGTATAATAATTTTTTACGTAACATATTAGGGGTTATTCCATTAAGGGAATATTTGAAATTTTGATGTTAACTTTTTAGATTTTTGTTTAAATTTTAGGCTTCTGCACCAAATCCTCAATTTTAAGTTTCTTGAGCATTTTAACATGCCTAACCAATTCGCCAACAACAACTTCCAAAACCTTCTTCCCCTTTTCGGTTGAGGCTGTTTTTGACTTGCCGAAAACTCCAGAGTTTGTGTAATCTATGGTGTCTAATGGGAGGGTTACGCCTTCTGCTTGCGCTAAATGCTTTCGTGGTTCTTCATTTACAGCCTTACCCATATTCACAAGTTTTGGGTGTAAAGCCAAGTTTACAGAAGTTTCCTCTGCGCCTGCATGCCCTCTTTCCTCTGGTTTAAAAATTTCTGGCAGAAGCTTGCCAGCCGCAGGCCACCATTGAAAAATGGATATGAAAATTCCGCTTTTCCTCAGTTCTCTAGCCGCTTCCGCTAGAGCGTTCAAGTTTCCGCCGTGCCCATTAACGATGACTATTTTCTTTACGCCATAATAGTTAAGGGCTAGGCATATTTCTTTCACATATTCTTTAAGGGTTTTTGGTGATACGTGGATGGTTCCCCAAAACTGCTTATGATGGGAGCTAACGCCGAAGGGAATTACTGGCAAACAAACAACACCAGTTCGTTTTGCGGTTTCTTCAGCCAAAGCCTTAGCAATCAGATGGTCTGTTCCAAGAGGATTTTGCGGTCCATGCTGCTCATTCGAACCCACAGGAAGAAGGACAATATCATTTCTTGAAAAATATTCCTTAGCTTCATTCCAACTCATTTCATAAAGCAAAACTTTCATAGACTTCACCTTTTAAATTGCTTATATTAAAAGAAAAATGAATATAAGGTTACGGTTAGAGAATGGTGAAAAATTTGAAGGCAGTGATTTTGGCTGGGGGGTTTGCCACAAGGCTGAGACCCCTAAGCTGTACGAGGCCGAAAATTCTCTTTCCAATAGTTAACAAACCATTATTAGAGTGGACTTTGGAAAGACTTGCCAAAAACAACATTAAGGAGGCAATAATGGCTGTTAATTATCAAACGGAAATTGCAATAAAACAACGTAAAATCCAAAAATATGGAGTGAACCTTTCCTATTCCCGCGACCCAATAAGAAAACCCTTAGGAACTGGCGGACCAATAAAAAAGGCTGAAAAACAGATTGGGCACGACTCTCCTTTCTTGGTTTTGAATGGAGATGTGTTCGCCGATGTAAATTACACGGAACTGTTAAAGCTGCACGAGAAAAAGGGTGCCATAGCAACAATAGCGCTTCATAAAGTTGAAGACCCAAGTAGATATGGAGTTGCAGAATTAGCAGAAGATAATCGCATAAAAAGATTCATAGAAAAACCATCGCCGAAAGAAGCGCCAACTAATCTAATAAATGCAGGTGTCTATGCCTTCAGTCCAGAAATATTTGAATGTATTCCAGAGAAAAGGGCTGTTTCCATAGAACGTGAGGTTTTTCCAAAACTTGCAGAAAAAGGCATGTTTTACGGCTACATTCATAAAGGTTTATGGATGGATATAGGAAAGCCAGAAGATTATCTGGAAATAAACAAAATTCTTTTGGATTCATTTTTCACACTCCAAAAATTAAAAGTTAAAAGTGGAGTTGAAATTAAAACGCCGGTGTTTTTTGATAAAGTTTCACTAGGAGAAAAATCAGTTATAGGACCCTACGCCGTTTTAGGAAAAAATGTTACTGTTGGAGGGAATGTGTGCATACAAAACTCTGTGATTCTTCCAAATACGATAATATCGAATTACGCCACCATAAAAGAAGCGATAGTTGGCGAAGGCGTCTATATCGGAAAAAGAGCAAAAATCAGTGAAGGATGCATAATTGGAGATCATACCAAAATAGGAGATAATGTTTCGCTCGCCAAGGGAGTCCTAATTTGTCCAGCAAAAGAAGTCTATGAAAACATACAAGAAAACCGATGCATCATTTAAAACTTAAAAGGACAAGTGACAGCTTAAAGAGTTAACACAGTTTCTCTAAGCTATACCATGGAGAGTCGAAAAGTATGTCATCAAAGGCATTAAATATAGGAAGGGAAGAAGTGGATACCACGGAAAAACGTGGAAAATGCTTAATTAGCATTATAGGTTATGGCGAAAACGGCATATTTCATGCTTGCAGTTTTGCCCATGCTGGATTCAAAATTATTTTTGCGGATGCAGACCAAGCTATAGTGGATAGTC
>JARYMR010000116.1 GCA_029907045.1 Candidatus Bathyarchaeota archaeon | reverse complement strand
CTGCTGCCCTCGGTTATTACGGACTTGCCGGGGAAGAAGCGGCCCGCCTGTCAAATGGCCCCGGAAGTTTCCAGGTGGCGCTGTACGACGCCCTCTACAACCTGGAAGAAGAAACCATGATGGAAAAACTGCGGATAACCGCTTGGTTAATGGATACTTAAAGTGTGTTAGAGGACATTTGTATCAAGTTAAGGAAGAAATGGGTTTAATTAAAGATGCAAAGCTTTCAGCTGGAGAATTTGAATGGAAGGTTGATGTTGCTGACGAAGGCAAATATGAGGAAATCCGAAAACAATACAATTCGTATCTAAGCGAAGACATAAAAACCGCATTAAAAAGGCTTATGGAAAAGTTTATCAAATGCGTAAGTGATTCATGTAAAGAAACTGACAATAGGGTTTTAGATGTTGCAAGCGGAATGGGTGGATTTCTTCTACAATTAGCAGAAAAAAGCCCTGACAAAAGTATACTCATAGGAACGGATGTATCTGAAAAACCATTACGCGGAGCCATGAATAAAGCCAAAAATATAGGGGTTTACCAAAAAATTTCGTTAATTGTGACAGACGCCAAACATTTGGCGTTCAAGGATAAAACGCTTTCAACAATATCCTCACATTTCGGATTTGACAATGTTCCAGAAACGGTTTCAGCACTCAAAGAAAGTTTTCGAGTCTTAAAACCAAATGGAAAAGTGATTTTTTCATCCATCTGGTTAAGAGAAGACTCCGAGAGTATAAAGATAGCTGAAAAGTATAGGGTGGGTCAAGTAGCGAGCGAAAATCGACTAAAACAAGTATTAGAAAAGACAGGTTTCATACTTGACTGGGTTGAGGAAATATACGCTGGAGTTTGGCCTTATAACCCGATGGACTTGCTACCCGTGGAAGGCGACGAGTTTTCCTATGTAATTGTGCAGATAAGAAAACCAAAAGTGCTTGACTTAGATCTTGGGAATAAACCTTTTATAAAATGAAGAGGCAATTGCTTTTATGAAACCCGAAAAGAAAGCGGAAAAAATTGTTGGTTATGTACTGCTTGCGTTGGGCTTAATCCTAATAATAATTCCAGCAATCCTCGCCATCATCACATTTTTCAGCCAATCACAAATTCCACAGTTTGTCCAAATTCCAGAAGGAGCAAGCGATTATGTTAAGGCTATGGCTATTTTCAGCAACGTCTGCGTTTTCTTCTTCATCTTTATTGTAATTGTTTGGGCAGGCTCAATAATTACCAGTCGCGGCGTAGCAATAATGAAAGAGACTAAATTAAAACTTGTCAGCAAAAGCCTAAAAGAAGCTGCGGAAACAGCAGAAAAGATTAAAGAATCCTAAACTAAGCCTTTTTCAATTTTTTCTTTCACTTTGCCTAAAAATTCGGCTGCTGGAGCGCCGTCGACAATTCTGTGGTCGTAGGAAAGGCTCAACATAATAAAGGGTTTTGTTTCGATTTTTTCATTGATTACAACTGGCTTGTCTTTTATTCTTCCAATGCCGAGGATTGCAGCTTCTGGAGGATTAATTATTGGAGTGAAAAATTCTACACCGAACATGCCGAGGTTTGTTATTGTAAATGTGCCTCCGCTAACGTCTTCCTTAGCAAGGTTTCCATGCCTCGCCTTTTCCGTCAAGTCGTTAATTGCTACATCAATCTCTTTTAAGGATTTTTTGTCAGCATTATGTATGATTGGAACAACCAAACCCTGCTCTGTGGCAACAGCCACGCCCACATTTATGTCTTCAAAAACTTTTATCCTATCCCCTTCCAAAGTCGAGTTTATTACAGGATGCTCCAGTAAGGCTTTTGCCACAGCAGCAACAATTATGGCTGTATATGAAACATGAAGCTTTTCGTATGCTTCCTTAGCCTTTGCAGCGTTCACTTCCATCACTATGGTGCTGTGGGGCGCCGTTCTGAAACTCGTGGAAACTCTTTCGGCAGAGGTTTTCCTAAAACCAGTTAATGGAACGATTTGCTTCACTCTTGGCTGAACAAGGCTTGTTTCTTCAATGTACCGTTTAACGTCTTCTTCTACAATTCTTCCTTCTGGACCAGTGCCCTTAACAAGGGACAAGTCTATGCCATACTCTCTTGCTAGGCGTTTGGCTGCTGGCGAAGCCAAAACTGGCTTTTCCTTCTCCTCAACTGATTGAATGATTTCTGTTTCGGAAAATGGCTCATTTGGAGCTGTTATAACCGCGAGAACAGCATTAACCTCAGCGTCAACGCCTTCTCCGACAAAAATTTTTCTTAAAACGCCAGAGGCTGGGGCTTCTAAATCGTACGTGGCTTTTTCAGAAATTACCTCTACTATTGGTTCGCCCTTTTCGACAGTTTCGCCTTCACGCTTGTACCATTTGCCAACAGTGCCTTCCTTCATTGTAAGGCTTAGCTTTGGCATAACAACCTTCGTAACCATTTTAGACAACCTCCTTAACGGCTTTAATTATCGCCTTCTCATCTGGAATTACAAATTGCTCTAGGGGTGGGCTGAAGGGTATGGGCGTGTCTGGTTCGGCTATTCGCTTTATTGGAGCGTCCAAATACTCTATGGCTTCTTCGGCGATTATTGCGGCTATTTCTGCTGTTACGCCTGCGGTTTTGCAGTCTTCGCTTACGATGACTATTCTACCAGTTTTTTTGACGGAATTTATTATTGTTTGCTTGTCTAGGGGCGTTAATGTTCTCGGGTCAACAACTTCAACGCTTATGCCTTCCCTTTCTAAAGCCTTGGCTGCTTCCAAAGCTTTATGCACCATGTAAAGCGTAGCCACTATTGTTGCGTCTTCGCCTTCCCGTTTTATGTCAGCCACCCCAAAAGGAACAGTATACTCCCCATCTGGAACTTCGCCTTCAATTGGATACAAAAGCTTGTGTTCACAAAACATGACTGGATTGTTGCCCCTAATGGCTGATTTTAAGAGTCCCTTTGCATCGTAGGGTGTTGATGGAACAGCCACATACAAGCCTGGCACATGCATAAACCACGCTTCTAAACTTTGCGAATGATGCGAGGCGATGTTTACGCCAGCCCCGAAGGGTGTTCGAATTACAAGGGGACATTTCGCTTGTCCGCCGAACATGTAACGAATTTTTGCAGCTTGATTTGCAATTTGGTCCATGGCTAAAGCCGTTAAATCGCCAAACATTATTTCCGCAACTGGACGCATTTCGGTTATAGCTGCGCCTACGCTAACGCCGATTATGGCTGACTCTGATATGGGTGTGTCCCTAACCCTTTCTTCGCCGAATTCTTCTGCTAAACCTTCTGTGACTTTGAAGGCTCCACCCCAATACTTGCCAATATCCTCTCCCAAAAGAAAGACTGTTGGGTCTCGGCGCATTTCTTCTCGTAAGGCTTCGCGGAGCGCTTCCCTATAAGTTATCTTTCGCATTTTCATTCGCTCCTTTATGCGTAAACATCTTCTAAGGCTTCTTCTGGCCCTGGATAGGGGCTTTCCATGGCAAATTTGACGGTTTCTTCAATTTCAGTCGAAACTTCCTTTTCAATCTGTTGAATTTCAGCTTCTGTTAAGGTTTTTATTTGCAGAAGCCTTTCCTTAAAACGTTTAATTGGGTCTTTAGCCAGCCACGCTTCCACTTCCTCTTTTGGTCTATATCGTGCTGGGTCAACCCTTGAATGTCCCTTATGTCTATAAGTTTTGCATTCGATAAGGGTTGGTCCTTCGCCGTTTCTTGCCCTTTCCAAAGCCTTCTGTGCTGCGTCATAAACTGCTAGGACATCGTTTCCGTCTACAACAACGCCTGGAATTCCGTAGGCTACGGCTCTGTCGGCAATGTTTTCAATGTTCATGACTCTTGATTGGCGGGTTCCCATGGCATAAAGGTTGTTTTCGCATACGAAGATTACTGGAAGCTGCCAAACAGAAGCCATATTAATGCCCTCGTGGAAAGTTCCTTGGTTTGAGGCGCCTTCACCAAAGAAGCACGCCACAACTTGCCTTGTCTTTCGGAGTTTTATGGATAGGGCTGCGCCGACAGCTATTGGAATTCCAGCGCCAACAACAGCGGTAGCACCCAACATGCCTATGCTGAAATCCGCAATATGCATGGAGCCGCCCTTACCCTTATAGTAACCAGTCTTCTTACCCAAAATCTCAGCCATAGTCCGCTTCAAATCAGCGCCTTTGGCTATGCAGTGACCATGACCCCTATGCGTACTCGTAATATAATCATCCCTATCAAGAGCAGCACAAACACCAACAGCAACCGC
>JARYMR010000115.1 GCA_029907045.1 Candidatus Bathyarchaeota archaeon | reverse complement strand
TTTCTTCAAGATATTTTTCTGCCTTCTCCTTGGTTTCTATCTCTTTTAGGTTTACGTCTAACTCTTCCATTAAAAACGCTTTTATCTCTTTTAGAAGCCTTTCTTCCTCCTTTTGCAGGGTTGGTTCTACAACTTCGTAAAGGATTTTTTGGGTTTCTGGGTCTTTAACTATGGCTGCGTAAACGTAGGGTTCTTTTATTGGGTAGACTTCTTTGAAAACTGTTGGCTTTTTTATTTCAGCCCCTATGGTTATGGTTGTTTTTGTTTCCTCTATGGTTTTTGGGGCTTTTGGCATTGTTTTTCACCGTTTTTTGGTTTAGGGTGTGGGGTGTTTTTCATAAGTATAGTGTGTCGTGTGTCTTAATAAGTTATATGCATAATTAATCTTTAGCATACTTAACACTAACAACCAAAAGCACAATTCAGCTTTTACAACGTAGCCTTAAAACTTCTAAACACAAACTAAACTACTTATACCTCGCCCTTCTCTTTTGGCGTTTCTTCTTCTGTTTCCGCATCCTTTTCTTTTTCCATTTAGCCCGTATAGGCGTCACTCTCCATAACTTTAAAGCCCTACTCTATTGTTGCATGTCTACGCTTTAAATCCTCTTCAGTTCTCCCCAACCGATGCATTAACTCCACAATTAAGCTATCCAAAAAAACCATACAATTATTTTCGAAAACGCTTCCAAGAGGAGTTAACGGTTCCCTTTCACCCATAATCTGCCTAGCTAAATAATCCTCTTCCCTAGGCCAGCCCATTTTGGTCCTTCCCTTAACGGTTACGACTAAATCAGCCATTTGACCCAATGGGGATTCTGGAAAGGATGTGATGGCAATTACTGTGGCGCCTATTTCTTTGGCTGCTGTGCTTGCTGTTAAAACCATTTTTGTGGCGCCTGTTCCTGAAATGGCGATGAGCAAGTCTCCTTTTTCTGCTGCTGGTGTAATTGTTTCTCCTAGGAAGTAAACGTTAAATCCTAAATTCATTAGGCGTAAGGCAAAGGCTCTGGCGACGAATCCGCTTCTTCCAATGCCCACAATGAAGATTTTTTTGTCTTTTGCTTCTATAAGAAGTTCAATTAATCTTTCCACTTCTTTCATGTTAAGTTCTTCAATGCACCGCTTAATTCCTGCAATTATTTCTTCTGCCGCTGCCTTGAGCATTTCCAACTTTTGAGCCTCGAAACCCATTAATTAGGTCTGTATTAAAAGCCTTATGGTTTAAAATGTGCCTTTCAAAAGCTGATTTAATGATGGAATTGGAATGTATAAACGGATGAAAATTGCTGTTGCTAGGATTCCAATGGTTATAGCTATAAGAATAAAGTCGTTTTTGTGCATTTTTAACACGTAAAGGTTTGTGCGTTTTTTGGTTGCCCCCCAAGCGCGGGATTCCATGGCTTCTGCCAATTCGAGGCTTCTTCTGATTGCGCTTACAATTAATGGTATAAGAATCGGAATATAATTTCTGACTCTTTTTAGAAAGTTTCCCCGCTCAAGTTCTAAACCCCTAGCTTTTTGAGCATCCATTATCGTTTGCGCTTCTTCGGCCAAAACTGGAACAAAACGCACGGCGGTTGTGAAGGCGAAGCAAAACTCGTAGGGCATCCCTGTCTGTTCTAGGGCTAAGCCCAAATGATCTGGCGATGTTGTCAAAAAGAATATTAAGAAAGATTCTATTAGGACTATGAAACGTAATGTTAGGGCAATAGCATTTTCTAAGCTTTCCGCTAATCCGCGTCCTGCAAAATAGGCGACTACAAAGTTTGTTATGAAAATTATTGTGGCTAGAAAGGCTCCTCCACGCATTGAACGGAGCCATTCCCGTTTAACTCCAGCCAAAATGACGAAGGGTATCTGTATGATAAAAAGCACAATTAGGGGGATGAGTTCCCAAAAGATTATTGCTATGACAAAAATTGCGATGACGTAGATAAATTTTATCCTTGGGTCTAAATTGTGAATTGGAGAGTAAACTCTTCGGAATTTTAATCCATCAAAAACACTCATTTGATATCGCTCTCCAACACTTTAAGCAGTATTTCCCTTGCTTCGTAAACGTCAATGATGTTTTTTGGCAGTTCTAAGCTTGGCATTTGCATGAAAATTTGGGCTATTTGAGGCGGAACTATGGACGCTTGGCTTAAAACTTCCTCGTTTGTGAGAATCTCTTTTGCTTCGCCGTCTGCAACTATTTTTCCTTCACGCATTAACACAACCCTTGGGTTGCATTCAGCCACAAACTCTACATCATGCGTAACAATAATTACAGTCTTTCTTTGCGTTTTCATTTGTAGAATAAACTGTCTAAGTTTCTCTTTTTGTTGATAATCTTGCCCTATTGTTGGCTCGTCTAATATGAGTATTTTCGGGTTCCATGCGAGAACGGAGGCAAGGGCTACACGTTTTCTTTCCCCTCCGCTGAGCATGAATGGTGAAGTTTTCTTGTATTGGGTTAATCCTAAAAGGTTGAGAGCCCATTGGACTCTGCGTTTTATGATTGTTTCTTTGAACCCGAAATTCTTCAGTGCGAAGGCTATTTCCTCTTCCACTGTTTCGCAGAAAAGCTGATGGTCTGGATTCTGAAAGACAAAGCCCACTTTTCTGGCTAGGGTTGCAACGCTAACCTTTGTTGTTTCAACTTCATCTACCAAAACCCTTCCTTTGGTTGGCTTCAGCAGTCCATTAAAATGTTTAACGAGGGTTGTTTTCCCCGCACCGTTTTGTCCCATTATGGCTACGAATTCGCCGTTCTTGATTTTTAAGGACACGCCCTTTAATGCTTCTACACCATTTGGATATCTAAAATAGACATCTTCAACTTCAATCATGAAGCTTTAAAGCCTCCTTTAAGAGAGTTGCCATCTCATCAGAAGACAAGGGAACAATATTGCCCAATTTTATTCCATCTTTCCTAAGGATGTGGTAGAGGCGTGTTGCTTTTGGAATTCCTATTCCAATTAGGCGAGCCTCTTCAGAGCTTAAGATTTCACGGGGTTCACCATCCAAAACAACTTTACCATCATCCATTACGATTATATGGTCGGCATATCTAGCCGTTAAATCAAGCCTATGTTCAACAAGCACCACGGTTATTCCAAGTTTTTTATTCAATTCATAAATCACTTCAAAGATTTTCTTTGCACTCAACGGGTCAAGAAAGGATGTTGGTTCGTCTAAAATCATAACTTCTGGCTGCATCGCTAAAATGGAGGCTATTGCTACACGCTGCTGTTGCCCTCCAGAAAGTTCATGGGGCGCCCTTTCCCTCAAATCGTATATACCTGTGAGATTCAGCGCCCAATCAACCCTTTTTCGTATTTCTTCTCTTGGCACCCCAAGATTTTCAAGTCCGAAAGCAACATCCTTCTCCACCGAAAGAGCAAAAAGCTGGTTTTCAGGGTTTTGGAACACAAGCCCCACATGTTTTGCCATTTCATAAATTGGATTTTTGAGAACATTAAGCCCAGCGACTGTAACTTCTCCTTTTAGTTCGCCTTGATAGAAATGAGGGATTAACCCGTTAAAGCAGCGGCAGAGGGTTGTCTTTCCGCATCCGCTTGGACCAGTTATGAGGGCGAATTCGCCTTTTTCTATTTTTATGGAAACCTCACTAATTGACGGTTTTGTTCCACCCGGATAAGTGTATGTGAGGTTTCTTGTTTCAATCACTGGCATGCTTGTTGTGCCTACCCATTTGTAAGCGGTTATTTTGGCTCATTTAAGAGTAGCTACTTAAATATGTTATACTAAAATGCTATGCTCCACATGCTAACTTTTCTTTAAGAAGCCTTAAACATCGTTTAAGTCCAGTCTCAATATCACCAACGCCGTTCACGCCGGCGGCTGTGGAGTGTCCACCTCCCATGCCGTGGAGATATTCGCCTAAGGGCTTGGCTATGTCTTTGCCTAAATGTATACCAGTTTTCTCGTGAAAATCACGAACACAGCGAAGGCTAATTTCAAGATTTTCATTTTTTTGTCCTGCCACCACAGCCACGTGGGCGCCTAAGTCAATTATGGCTCTTGCTGCTGAAGCTTGGTAAGCGCTGACGTGGGAAAAGGCGATGATCCATTCTCCAACTTTGAAAAGTTTGGCTCTTCTGCATGCTTTTAACCTTGCCACTCTTTCGGAAAAGTCCATGGGCAAAGAAAGCAAAGACAATGTTTCCTGCGCATTAACGCCCGCATCGATGAGCTCTGCAATTGATTTTAGGGTGGATGAGTTGGCTAATACGAAAT
>JARYMR010000114.1 GCA_029907045.1 Candidatus Bathyarchaeota archaeon | reverse complement strand
TTGTTTTTTCCACAAGTCAAAAAAATAAAACATAAAATATACCAAATGATGTATTATGGAGAGAATGAAATCTATAGATTATAGACTTTTGTGGGAGCTAATTAGGAACAGTCGCAGAAGTGACCGGGAATTAGCCAAGGCATTGAGAGTTTCTCAGCCCACTGTCACAAGGAGACGAGGAATTGTTGAAAAAACTATGTGGAAGGATATACTGCAATACCTAAGTGGGGAAACATCGGATTCGAACTTGTTGCATTCACCTTTGTTAAAACTAAAAAGAAATATGCACAATCTAAGGAACAAGAGGCAGCCGTAAGGAAAGGTAGGGAATGGTTGAATAGTCAACCCAATGTTGTGTTTTCTGCAGCTGGGCAGGGAATGGGATGGGATGGAATAACTATTTCATTTCACAAAAGTTACTCAGAATTTGCGGGGTTCATGAGACGTCACGACATAGAAACTGCAAGTATCATAAACGAGAGCCAGAGCTTCATTGTAGACTTGAACCCTGGTCTCATTGGAAAACCATTACATTTCAAATATCTAGCAGACGCAAAATAAATTCAAGAGACATCTTGACTTGGCACTAATAATATTGCATTATTTTTGAATTTTCAGTGCGTTTTTTTCTTTGAATATGCAAGCGCAAGCATAGAGAGCAGCATAAATAGTGGCAGAATTATGTCCGATGAAAACTCGGGAACAATATCGTAAATTGTGTGGAGAAATAGTTCACCGAACTCCATGGATGGTTCGATTGCTGTGGATTCAAGCCATTCGTTCCATGAAGTTATCATAACCATTTTCAAGTCACCATCCACATTGTTTATGGCAATTTTTAGCATTTCTCCAAACATTATCGCGTTGTTAGGCAACTCTGTAGAATTAACGACACCAGCAAGTCCAGTATTATTAAATCCAGGATAAGCGTTTGGAATAAACTTGATTCTATTGGGATTCATTACCGTGCGCCACTCTGGATAGTACGTTATAGCATATTCCAAGATTTTCTGCCAACCCTCTGAGGCGTTGGTGTGAGCAAAGAAGTAATTTGTCGTGGCATTCATGGAGTACAGCAACAATGAATTTACGTCATGCGGAGAAATATGGCTGGTACCTACATCGCCAACCAAATAAACATCCGATCGCTGCCTTAAAATGTTAAAAAGATTTTGCGCCTCAGTAATGCCTAGTTTATTGTAAACATATGGTAAATTATAAATGAACAGAACTGGTTTTCCATCGATTCTCAAATAGCTTGGATTAGGGAAATATTCTTGGGCAGCGTAGGTCATGTCTTCAATGAATATTTTTGTAAAGTTTTGATCTGGGTTAAGAGTAGCGTTTAAAGCGTCATTTAGGACACTTTCTGACTCGTAAAATAGGCAAAATTGGAAGCTACTTAAGTGACTTGAGTTTAAAAGACCACTTCTAAGGTTTTGGTCAACATCGTCATAATCCCAATTTAGCCATTCTCCTTTACCGAACCATGAAACTGCAAAGAAATCAATTCCATGCTTTTTTGCTAACAAAATATGTTGGTCGGCAACTGTTGGGTCATTAGAATTGTATTTGCCGAGGAATGGTGTGCCTTTGATTGATTCATTCCAGTGATTTCTTGTTTCATTTGGTGGCAGTGGCCCCCACCAGATGTAGTAATATGCGCCTACTTTCACGCCTTCTTCGTATTCAAGTGACTGGGGGACGCCGCTTAGCAGAATTATTGATGTGGTTTCAGTGTTTGTTTGGCAAAATGGAAAGCTTCCGTTTCCGTAATAATCTGTTTTAAAACCTCCGTTAGAATCTTGGCACAGCCAGACTCGTTCAATCAATTGCTTCTCGAACACAAAAGAGCCGATGCGTATCATCTTGTTTACGAAGTAAAATAAGCCTAACTTGTATGCCGCATAGCTACCATTGAAAGCTTTATCTTTGAAACCATTTCCATCCCACATCTCCTTAGCTTTTCCGTAATAGTAGTATGCCTGTGAATATTCCTTGTTTCTCCATTCAACTAATGAAGCATAACAAAGCAAATCAGTATAGTTTTCAAAATCCGTTATAATGTTGTTTGTTGCTTTTTCTGTGGTGAGATTAGAACCGTAGTAGTTAGGATCAAGTATTTCTAATTTTGTTTCGTTAAAGAAAAAGTCTACATTATAGCCTAAAAGAATTTCTGCTCTACAATTTAAAGGGATTCCCACTAGACTTGTTGTCAAGTTATAGTCTCTAGCTATTCTCTTAATAGTTTCAGTTATGTTGTCTGCAATTGTTCTATTCCATTGCCGCAGAGCGTAAGAGACTAAAACATTGTCATTTGCGACCCAATAGATACTTTTATTTTCAGGGTTCTCATAGCATAAACCTAATGTAGAATTATAGGAATTTACAAGATAAGAATATGCTGATTCTTTTACGTGTGGCAAAGCATTATCTCCAGATTTTGACAGTTCTATCACATAACACGTTACAAACCCTGTCATGACTACAATAAGCAAGGCTATAAGAATGTACTTCTTCATTTCTTTCACAAAATAATTGAGCTAATAGTTTAAAACTTAAATTCTTCTATTAGCAAGCTCATTTGCACTTAGCATTTTGACATTGCTCTGCAATATTTTTAAATGGTGCTTTGCCGTTAGGCTTTTTTATGCATGAGTGGGCTTTGGCTGAAGCAGTGATTGCTGCGGCTTCTGAAATTGCTGATAAAGAAGGATTAAGCGAAGTTACAGAAGTGAAAATAAAGGTTGGTGAGTTGCAGCAGCTGGAGCTGGATGTGCTAGAATTTGCGTTTTCACAGCTTAAGCTAGCAAAATTCAAAAACGCAAAATTTAGCATAGACGTTGCGAAAGCTGAGTTGAAATGCAGAGTTTGCGGACACCAATGGGTTTTCACTAAAGAAAAATTAGATGAAAGCATGGCTGAAGCTATACATTTTGTTCCAGAAATTGCGCATACCTACATTAAGTGTCCAAAATGTGGCAGTCCAGATTTTGAGATATTAGCGGGGCGTGGAGTTTGGCTTGAAAGCATTAAAGGAGTGAAGCATAGCGATGGTTGACCCGCGAACAAGCATAATAGACGAAAGAATGCGTGGGATAGGCAGAATCATCGCTGTTTCAAGCGGCAAGGGTGGAGTTGGCAAGAGCCTTGTTGCTGCAACACTTGCTTTAACGTTAGCCAAAAACGGTTGTAAGGTGGGATTGTTTGATTTGGATTTCACAAGTCCGTCCACGCACATTATTTTAGGCATTGAAGGTGTTCAGCCGATAGAAGAGAAAGGTGTAGTTCCGCCAACTGTGCATGGCATAAAATACATGTCAATAATCTACTATTCTGGCGAATATGCTACTCCGCTGAGGGGCGCTGATGTTTCAAACGCTTTGATTGAGTTGCTTTCAATTACAACATGGGATAAGCTGGATTTTCTTGTTATGGACATGCCGCCGGGAATCGGAGACGCAACTCTCGATTTGATTCGGTTGATTAAGAATATCGAGTTTCTCATTGTGACGACACCTTCACAGTTAGCCTTCGAAACAGTTCGAAAACTTGTAAACTTGCTCAAAGAACTGAAAATTCCTGTGATAGGAATTATTGAAAACATGAAAATGAACAAATCAAATGCTATACAAGAGCAAACTAGAGAGCTGAGAGTGAAATTTCTGGGAGAAATACCACACGATTCGAAGATAGAAAAATCCATAGGCAACACAAGCCAACTCTTGGAAACCATACTTGCCAAAGAAGTAAAAAACATAGCTGAAAAAATCTAAAGATTCTAATCTAAAAAACAAATACGGCACAGCAAAAGTGAAGCTTGGTCCCTTATCTATTTGTAAGGGATGGGCTAGTCTCCGCAGAGAGCAGACCTATAAGCCTATGTTTACGAATAAGCCTGTTAATACGCCCGTCGCCGTTGTTAGCAGTAACGCCACAACCAAATGCTTCCGCATAATGAGCGCTTCTGTCTCTCGCGACTCGTCAATCGTAACCACAGCGTTATTAATCTTTGCAGGCGTAACCGCACTCGCAATCCCGCCCGCAACCGCATGACTACCATAAACAGTCATAAAATCCTTCTCAAGCCCAAGCTGTGTCATTGCCTTTCTCTGAATGTTCAAGAAAAGCACATTTGAGCTAGTCTCTGAACCACCAACAATCGCTCCAAACAAGCCAAGATATGCAGCAACAAAAATGTAACCAGCACCAAAAACCGACGCCAAAGTAGCGCCCAAAACAACATTCATGTTAAGCTCATTATATAACGCCGAAGGCATCAAAACACCATTCACAATCTCCATAGCAGAAAAAGCC
>JARYMR010000113.1 GCA_029907045.1 Candidatus Bathyarchaeota archaeon | reverse complement strand
GCCTTTGAATGTTACTTCTGTACCTGGATCATTGATTGTTCCTCCTGCTGCAGCGGTGTCATTACCAGTTGTGTATTTCACCTCTACGCCTTCAACGGTTATGGTTGATTTCATGAACATCTGTTCAAAAACATCTGCGCTTACCGTAGCTATAATTATCGCTGTAATCAATAGGGTTGCTAGTTTTAGGCTTTTCTTGTAGTTTATTTTCATTTTGTTGTTTCACCTCCTTTCCTTCTTTTTCTTTCTTTTAGGGTTTCTATCCAAATTTTTGCGAGTACGTAGATGCTTACGCCTAGGACTAGGACGCAGGCTATTGCTAGGGCTATGGCTGAAGTTACGAAGGCTGCCGCTCCCCAAGAAGGCTTAAACAAAGCGTATAATGCTGCACCAGTTATTGCTGCGCCTGCGCCTAGGGCTATGTACCACCATTTCGGCTTGAAAAACACGTATGTGCCAACCCCCACTACCAAAGTGTCGAAGGCAACTATGCCCACAAAGGTGGCTTCCCAAGACATTTGAGGAGCAATTACGAACGGGTGCACAGCAACTTCCGCATAGCTTGTCAAGAAGAAGACGGTCAATGTCACTGCTGGAAAAGTCACGGTGAACATGAAAACCTTAGCATAATTCAACAACTTCTTCATTAAGCCAAGATAAGCGTTTACGGCAATTATGTTCGCCAAAGCCACTATCAAATAGAGGAGACTGTACCAGAAGCGCATGTACTCGCCAAAGAAGGCTATGAATTCTCTGCTAACGAGCAACTGTCCGAAACCAGCCAAAGCAGCCAACTGATAAATGTACGGCAACGCCCATGGAAAATGTCGGTCTAATAGGCATGTTAATAGGCTTATGGCTAAGAAAAGGTCTATGCCCAACAGTGCGAAGAATTCTGGTTGTAGTGGGGAGGGCATTTTGGTATCGCACTCGAATGTCTGGTTTCTTTTTATTTAAGTCGTATGAATTCGGAATTTGAATCCGAATTCTACATTAAAAAATGCAAGAAAGAACAAATAAATATTGTGTAGTAATAAACCATACACACTACTTTAGCAATTCACCTTTTCGGAAGCGCCACAGCACCAACCCCGAAACGCTTCCGAATCTCCCTCGCAAGCGTTTCAGCATACCCAACACGAAAATTATCCGTAACAACAAACTTAGGCTTAGAACGCCTAACATACTCCATCAAACCATCAAAATCCGAATGATCACTTAAGGCTATGATATATTCTCTATCAGAAATTTCACGACACGGAGAATCAAACTCCCAACCACTAACATAAACACGGAAAACATCCCCACCAAACCTCTTCCGAGAACCCATATGATAAAAAGCCACACAAGGCAAATTCCTCTCCAAAAGCTCCCTCGCTTCTCTTTCCTCAGAAAGCATCAAACGCCCAATACGCATACCATGCTGCTCGCAAATTCTAGAAACATGAAGAACCCTCTCAGGAGCAACAAAAGGCGCTTTAACTCCAGCCTCATGCAAAATCTCCATAACCTCTTGAAGTTTTCCATGAAAACCAAAAACATAAACAGAACCACGCTTTAACCCCTCTTCCACTAAAGAAACAAGCAAATCCTCAACATTCTTATCAAAAGAACGCCTACAAGATGGACTTCCATAAGTGGCTTCCATAACAAGAACATCAGCCTCCAAAACAGGAGTCTTATCAATCCTAAAATCTCCAGAATAAACAATCCTCGTGCCCTCAGCATCCTCAACAAGCACTTGGGCAGCACCCAAAATGTGATCCGCACGAAAAAGCGTTATCGCTTCATCCTCAAAATGAAGGGTTTTACCATAATCAAACGCTTCAACAAACCCACCCATAAGAAAAAGTGGACCCCTCATAACATCAATCAAATCTTTAGTGGCTTTAGTCATCAAAACTTTCTCGCATGTTCTGAGACTTTGATGCAAACCCATCATATGATCAGCATGCGCATGGGTCACAACCCTTAATGGCTTGGTTTCTTCAAAGGCATCACAAGCCAAATACTTCCCAAGCAAAATGGCTCCCCGAGAGGTTATTGTCGCTTTTAAAGACAAAATAAGCACCAATCAAAAAGCAAAATCATTAATCAAAGTCGCAATAAACTTTGTCCCTTGAATGAAGCTTTCAATTTTCAAGTTTTCATCAGGAGCGTGCTGATTAGCCTCCGGATGACTACATCCAGCCGACACAACTGGATAGCCTAAAAAGTTTCTGAACAAATGCATAGGTCCAGAAGCTGCGCTGGTTGGGTAAGTCACAGCCTTTTTACCATAAACCTTCTCAGCAGTTTTTGCAACCAAACCCACAAATGGATCATTAATCGACGTTCTCGACGGGTCGGTGGAGCCATGTTGAATAATTTCCAAATCACCAAAACCGTTCTTTTTCAAATACTTAACAAGTTTGGCGAAGATTTCCTTGGATGTTTGGTTTGGAACCAATCGAAAATCAAGCTTTACAGCGGCTTCGTGTGGTAAAACTGTTTTTGAACCTTTACCCGTATATCCAGATATTAAACCGTTTATAGTGCATGTAGGCTGAAACAACAATGTCTTCAACGCCTCTTTTCCATGCTTTCTCCCCAGAAACTCCTTTATTCCAAGCTCCTTCTTCGTTTCCTCCTCCTCAAATGGAATATCCTCTAAACACTCAATTTCTTCTGCAGAAGGCGGCAACACATTTTCATAGAAACCATCAATCAAAACTTTTTCTTCACTATTCTTCAGAAGGTTTAATGCCCAAACAAGACGCCAAGCAGGATTTGGTATCAAAGGCGCATTTGCAGAGTGAACATCCTTAGAAGCGCCATAAGCCATCATCTCAACAGACAAAACTCCCTTCAAACCCAAATACAAATTTGGTCTACCCCGCCTATCCGTACCACCAAACTCCCAAATGGCTGCATCCGCAGAAAACAAACGCTTATTCTCCTTTATTACTGGCTCCAAGTTTGGACTTCCAATCTCTTCTTCGCCTTCCACAAAAAACTTTACATTAACTGGTAAATCGCCAAAAACATCCAAAAAGGATTGCACAGCCTTCAGCCTCGAAACAAAATTGCCTTTATTATCTGAAACTCCCCTACCAAAAATTTTTCCATAAGCTATTTTGCCACTAAAAGGCGCATAAGTCCATTTCTCAAGGGGTTCTGGCGGTTGCACATCATAATGGTCATAAAAGAGAAGAGTTTTACGTGATTTTTTTGATTTCATTTCTCCATAAACAACCGGATTTCCCTTTCCATAACGGAGAATTTTTGTTGAAAAACCAGTTTCCCGCAACATTTCCTCTACAAGCTTGGCGCACTCTTCTATTCCTTCGCCTTTTGCAGAAACACTTGGCTGTCTAACAAGTTTAACAAGGTCTTCAACAAAATTGTCAGCATTGGCGTCAATCTTTTTGTAAACTTTTTCTAAACTCATTTTTAATTCGCCTACCCAGTTTTTGGAGTAAGCCAATCAATTAATTCTCTTGGATTGTCGCATTCTATTTTAACCTTTACTGGTCCGAGAGGCGATTCTGCTATCTCTTGAGAAAAGGAAATATGCCCAGCATAGGCTACTTGCTTGTTTAAACAGAAACTTATGGTTTTCCCGCTTAATCCCTTAAAAAAGACCCCTCGGGCAGCGTCGCGAATGCGTTCTCTTCGCAACAAGTTGTAAAGTTTTGTAAGAGCTTCTAAGCCTTTTGCTTCTGCAGTTAGCAAACTTCCTTTATATAAAGGCTGAATTTTGGTTTGGATGTTACCGAAAATGTTTTCCACAGCCCTCTTAACTTTTTCTTCTGATTCTGTTGGATTAATTTCAGCTTCGACATAAACGCTTACTTCATCCATTTCTCCTCGACCTTTCTCAAAACAGCCCTAACCTTTCCCTTCACAACATCCAAATTCTCCTCATTCACTATTAAATATTCAGCCATAGCTATGGCTTCACCCAACCCCACACTTAACTCTCGCATATCACGCTCATGGAAAATTTCCCAGTTTTTAGGGTCGTCACTTCTTTGGCGATGATAAAGCCTCTTAAATCTTGTTTCTGGGGATGAATGTATAGCGATTAATGTGAATTTCGGAAAGTGTTTTTTAAATTCTTCAACTTCATTTAGGCTTCTTATGCCATCAACAATTACCTTACTTAATTTTGTATTTTCTATTTTTGGAATACACCTTTTCGCTATGACGTTTTCTCCCTCTTTACGCCTCAGCTCAAGCATTATTTTTCCAAGATTTTCAGGATTCAGCTCCAAACCTCTATTTGCGGCTTCCTTCCTAACCACATCGCCCATAACAACAACAGCATAGCCCAATTCATGTGCGGTCTCTACCACGAGAGATTTCCCAGACCCCGGCATCCCAGCTAAACCAACAACGATTTTGTCAGCGTTCATGTTACACCCAT
>JARYMR010000112.1 GCA_029907045.1 Candidatus Bathyarchaeota archaeon | reverse complement strand
AATCCATCAATTTCTCCCCATGAAAACCATATACCATCAGCATAATTTGAGTCATTAAGAACAGAGAAGGATAAATTGTATATTTCAGGCTGGCTGAGGCTTCTATAGGCTTGCAAGAGAGAATTTAGGTTTGTTTTAAAAATGGATTTTTCTCCGCCTTTGGAAGCGTTTGCCAACGAGCTTATGAGAGCGTTTTTTGAGTTTTGTTTTATGGCGAGTATAAATTCTGTTGTTAACTGGTTTTGTAAAACTGTTTTTTCTCGGCTGAGTTCGTAAACGTATATTGTTGTTGAGGATATGAGGATGGCGATGGCTAAGGCTGCAACTATTAAAAGTTGTCCAGAATTGTGCGCCCTAAATCTTAGATGTTTCATGCAACCACCGCCAAAAGCAAATGAATTATGTAACAGCGAAAAACCGCATTTTGACTTGCGCAAACGTATTCTACAAAGGCTATTTGTTGGCTGCCGAAGCTCCCATTAGAAATCACATCCGTGTTTAATCGTTGCATCTGGTCATCATAAACTGTTAGGTTAAAGCATACGCCCGCTGGCAAAAGAAGGCTAAGGGCTTCTCGTAAACTAGTCCAGTTTCCCTCTTCGATGTATTTGCCAAGACTCCCATCAGAATCCAGCATTATAAGCGCTTGCAATCCCACAGTTCTCAAATCGTCATTCTTCGTTCCATTTTGTGTTATTGTAAGGTTGGCGGAGATGGTGAAAGCTGAAAAAATTATCAGCACACATAAGAAGGCTTCAACAATCCTAATTTGCCCCTTATTGTGGGCTTTCATTTTCATGAACCTCCAAGCCAGACCCAACATTCATAAAGAACCGAATTCACCGTTACAATGTATCTATAGGCAAAAACATTAGAAAGCGACACTGAATCCGTAAAGTCTACGCCAATTTCAAGGGGTATCTGCGGATAGGCAACCCATTCAGCGAAGAAACTTGTGGAATTTAAGCCAGTTATAACCATGAGTATGGGACTCGCGTCCACAAAATTTGGTATATCATATTCTACGGATTGGCTGTTGTTTGCCGTCTGCGTTAAATTTGAATAATAATTGAAAGTTAAAGCATAGGCATCCAATAATGTTATTTCGGGATAGAGGTAAGAAACGTTTAAAGAGTAATTCAATGGACTAAACTTCAAAAAAGTATCGTTTGATTCTGGTTCGCCGGAATTATGCGCAAAAGCGTAGATGTTAAAAGAAACAATTTTAGCGTTAGAAATGCTTCTTGCGATGATTATGAGAAGAGCTGGTCCTTCAACAGCGTTTGAGAGTGTCACGTTAATGTAAGTTTCGCCATCAGAAGTGAAGGCATTTTTTGCTTCAAAATAATTTCTTGCAATAACGCAGCCTTTTAATTCTGCTTGAACTGGAACTCCGTGCTTTTTTGTAAAAATTTCAAATTCATAAACTGTATCATCAACTGACGGATATGTTGCTCCAAGAGTTATTGCAACTTCGAAAATTGGTTTTAACTCGATTCTAAAGGACACATCAGCCATTTTAAGAACTGAAAATATGTCAACATAACTTAAAGCGTAAAGATTTTTGCCATTCAGCCTCGAAACCTTGTCTATATCCAACTCATAAGGAATGTTTGAACCAGCTTTGGCTAAACCGAAAGTTTCCGGAATTGTTTGGCTGTTTTGTCCCCAATTTTGTGGTTCTCCAAAGTTTAGAAGCAAATATTTCGCAATTTCTCCGTATCTCTTTCCCATATTTTCGCTGCTAACGCTGTTTATGTGGGGAGATAGAAGCATTGTAGAGGCAGCCATGGCTGAAAGCACAAGAAGAACCATTAAAGAGCATGCAAAGAAAGTGTCAACAGATATCGTAGGCATTTCAGCATCCGCCTTCCGCTTTGTTTATGTGACCATGCCATACATTCCACCCAAGAAGTTCTGGGAAAGAACAAGCGAAACATAAGCTGTAAGCACAAGCATCGCTGAATATTTGAAGCCAGCAGCAAAGGTGCCCTCATTCACTTTGCCCACGAAAAAGCCTGAAAGCCAACATTGCAGTATTATGCCCGTGGAGAAGAGGTTTATTTGATTTTGCATAACCTCCAAGGGCATGGCTGCAGCTCCTGGAAGGGAAATTTGTGTTAAGGCGTAAACTGTCATGGCAACCATCGTTGTGGTTAAGGCTATGAGAACGCTCCATACAAAAGCCAAAATAACATATGGTTTTAAAAGCGACTTCTTGTTAGCTTCAACATCCTTATGTTTTTCACCATAATCCGTCAAAATTTCAAGGGCAGCCGCTGAACCCCCACCAATCTTTATGGTTTCCACAAGAATTAGGAAGTTGACAAGCACAGGCCACGTCTGAATTTTCTGTTTAACATTAACGAAAATTTTTCTTAGAGAGACGCCCCACTCCATTTGGCTTCTGATGAGGTTTAGTGTTTCTGAAAATTTTCCGTAACCACTGCGCTTTGTGGCATGAATTATGCTTTTTTCTGGTGAAAGCCCAATCTTTCGAGCTTCTGTCACGTCTCTTAGGAAGCTTGGCATGAAGTTTTCTGCATCATTGTTTATTTTGGATATTTTCATGTAAACAATAGCTGGAGGAATCGAAATGAAGAGAAGGCAAGCGGTAACAACGAGGGGAAACAAGAGGGGAGTTGTGAGATATTGGAGTTGTGGTAAGAAATATAAAGCTGCTATGAAGCTTGACGTCACTATTAAGGGCAATATCGTGGCATGGTGGGGTTTCATGGGACCTATCAAATTGCTTCGCCTTTCTGCATGAGCAATAATCATGAAAAACATGGAAATCATAGGAGTTATAAAGAATATGAGAATGCATACTGTTGCCGTGGAAATGCCTGGTGTTCCGCTAATTTTCATTGGTTCAAAAATTGATGTAGTTGCAAAAATTATGAATAAAATGTAAGAGCATAGGGTTACTATGAGCATTACTGCGTAGGCTTCTACTAAGGTGCCAAGCCTCTCTATTGAGCGAATTGCCGCTGCACTTTGAACCTCAAAAATTGAACGCAGTTTACTTTTTAGATAGCTTACTATGCTTCCGCCGCTTCTGACAGAGGAAACATACCCGAGAAGGAATTCTCTATAATTCTTTGACTTGGTTTTTGTAGCCCTTTTATACATGACAGTTAATGGGTCGTAACCCAAAACCTCCACTTGCCTAACAATTTCCCTTGCCTCCCTCTGAAAGATTGGCAGCAAATCGATGCTGCAAAGTTTTTTCCAACTTTCATAGATTGTTACTCCGCTTGCAGCTAACAAGGTGAAGAGAAGGGCGGCAAAGGGCAATTCACGGTCTATCCCGCTGGTTTCTTCTTTCCTGTAAAGGTTTAGCATCCATCCAAAAATTTTAGGAATCTTAACTGGCATCTGCAAAATTCTCACCACTTGGGTTTTTCTAAAAATTCCTTTTGGAAGAGTTGTGGATTGTTGTAGTATTTGCTTAGGACTTTATTTACGCTTCTGTAATCGCGAATGCCATGTTCAACCATGTGGATGAGCACTCTTTTACGGTATTCAAGCTCATCCAAGAGCCTATCCATTGAAATGTCGAGGCTTGCAGCCATTTTCTTGAGTAGATAGCTTTCAGAAAGCTTTTCTTGGAACGTATCCGTGGAGGGGTTCCAGCTGAAAACTTCTTGGAAGGTGTTTGCATCCTTTATCTCTGAAATGCTTATGAACTTTCTACTCGAAAGTCGCTTTCCAGACTCTAAGAAAACTGGCGTTCTGACATGCTTCACATTTATCACACAGTTCATAAGCGGAATTATTGATGGCGGAATATTCATGGGTGGTTGAGTAAGCCTTTTAATGGCAGTGTCAACATCCTCAGCGTGCAAAGTGCATAAGCCTCCGTGCCCAGTGGCTAAAGCTTGGAATAGCACATAGGCTTCTTCGCCTCTTACTTCGCCTACAATTATTAGGTCTGGACGGTGTCTCACAGCAGATTTGATTAAGTCGTAAAGCGTAATTTCGCCTTCGCTTTCAACTCCGAACCCTGAACGGGCAATTGTTGATGTCCAATTTTCATGGGGCAGGTTTATCTCTGCAACTTCTTCAACCGAAATTACTTTGTAGTTTGGCTGTATTAGGCATGCTATTGCGTTTAGGGCTGTTGTTTTCCCAGCGCCTGTGGCTCCAATAATCATTAGCGACATTTTATTTTCCATTAGAAGCCAGAGGTAAGCGGCTATGCTTTCGTCTATTGTTTCATTTTCAATTAAGTCAATTATTGTGAAGGGGTCTTTGCGGAACTTTCTAACAGTGAAAGACGTCCCATAGGGTGTTGTTTCCTTTCCAAAGGAAACGGCTAATCTATGTTTTTCTGGTAGGGTAACGTCAACTATTGGGAAGGCTATGCTAACGTGTTTTCCGGCTTTGTGGACTACTCGCATTACAAAATCGTCTAGTTCTTGTTCGTCTCTGAAAAT
>JARYMR010000111.1 GCA_029907045.1 Candidatus Bathyarchaeota archaeon | reverse complement strand
CATTCACGGTGATATTTCATAATAGCCTTCTTACACTCTTCTATGAAGAGTTCTTCGCCCACCCTCTCCAACAATTCCCGCTTGTTTTTTACGCCCAAAAGCTTTTCAACTTCAAGCTCCACGGGCAAGCCTTGACAGTCCCATCCAGCCCAGAAGGGCATAAAATAGCCTTGCATAGTTTTCCAGCGAAAACGCAAATCCTTCATTACTCTGCCTCTGGCGTGTCCAACATGAGGTATGCCATTTAATGTTGGTGGTCCTTCAACCCATCCTGAAAAGCCAATGTTGTTTTTCTCTCTAAATTCCATTAGTTTCTTTTGAGTTTGGTTCTTTTTCCAGAATTCGCGGATTTCTTTTTCAATTTCTAGCGGGCGATAATCCGTAGTAAGCCATTTTTCAGAATTAGCTTGGAATTTGGCGGTCACCTTTCATCACATTGCACCCGCAAATAAACCAAAATAGCATTAGCAACATATAACCTTTACCGTGTATCATGGGATATGTGACTATTTTCTCTTTCTGAACATCATTATGCTTTTAGGTGTTGTGTAAACGTAAATCCTGCATTTTTCGTTTTTGATAATATTTGAAGGGTGCATATGTATTTTAAGTGTAGATTCTCCTTTCATAACATTGTTATTTTTAAAGCTGCATCGTAAACTTAAGTGATATAGTTGAGCATGTCCAAAGAACTTGAGAAGCTCAAAAATATAAGAGTGCAGCTTGAAGAAGAGTCACATGCCCTAACAGAAGAACAAAAGAGCTTAGAAGAAAGAGTCCAAGTGCTTGAAGAAAAAATCGCCATCGAGGAACAGAAGAACAGAAACAAAGAAATGCGTGAAGCCATAGCACAGCTGAAATCAAGGATAAACGAACTGGAACAGAGATTAACGGCAGTGTCAAAAGCATCAGAACCTTCTGAACCAGCGTTTGAACCTAAACCAGAACTTGAGACAGCGCCTACGCCAGAGCAAGTGGCACCAGAAGTCGCCGAGCAAACATCTGAAGGCATTGAAGAAGCAACTGTCACGGTGACGCCCCTTGAGGAACCCACGCTAGAAGAAGGCTACAGTGAAAACATTAAGAGACAACACGAGAAGAAGAAACGAAAATTCTTCTAAACACGGGAACAAACCAGCTTCATACTCTTTGGTGGCTGCACTAGCGTTAGCTAGGGTTGGTTACATTTACATAGAAGCATTTTCCATAACTCTTAATAATCTTTATACCAATTTCAACTAAGGGAAAATTATGAAAAAAATACTATCCATTCTACTGTTAACCGCGTTTTTTGTCGCCATCTTTGCGCCATCAGCGTCTGCTTCTCCTCTGCATCTTAGCTATATGCGTCCAATGAAGTTTAATGAGCCACTTTCATTAACTATTGGGCCTCTTATAGCCTCGCCCAAACCCGCTGCGGGCTTTAAATGGGCGGTTATTATTGGTATTGCAGATTATCAGGGAACTGGTTCCGACTTGTGGCATCCTGACGAGGATGCTAAGGAAATGTATACCGAGTTGACGAGGCAACGGGGTTATCCGAAATCCAATGTGAAACTCTTAACTAATAGGGCAGCTACAGCGTCAGCTATTGTGAACGCAATAAATTGGCTAATTGCCAATGAGAAGGCAGGAGACGAAGTGGTATTCTTCTATAGTGGTCACGGCTATAGGGCACCAGACTCTGAAGGCTGGGATAGTGATGTGGAATCTGATGGTTACGATGAGATGATTGTAACTTATGACTTTTACGGGTTGCCAGACGGCTGGTTTAAACAAAAATTTGCAGCCATTGAAAGTACAAAGTTCGCCCTAATGTTTGGCTCATGTCATTCAGGCGGAATGTTTGATGACGATGATGACTTGCAGGGAACTGGCAGAATTATAGCCTCCGCCTGTAAAGCTGACCAGTATGGTTGGGATTATTTATTGTTGGGCAACACTTTATGGGGCTACTACTTCGTAGACGAAGCCCTATTGGATAACAGAGCAGATTCTGTTGAAGCAGCCCATGCCTATGCCTATCCACGCGTGACAGCGGAACAACCAGATTCACAACCGCAATTATACGATAATTATCCAGGCGACTTTATCCTCTAAAGCCCCTTTTTTATTGTCTAAAGTAGCAGTTTAGCTTTAAATTTCCGCATACCAGTCGATTTCTCTGTCTGCTACGACTGGGTTGAGCACAGTTATGGTTATGTGGGTTTCGTTTCTATAACTTACGTAAGCACAAGCAGTTTCGCTATGTTTCCTGTGACAACAACAATTCTTGGAATCCATATAAGCGAATGCGGCACAGTTACGCTTGTTTCTCCAGCGTGTATTATTGCGGTTCCACTGTTTTGGCTTTTTTTGCTGGTATTGGTGTTAACGATAATATATTTGTCGCTTGGATTTGGCGTTCCCTTGATGCTGGTGTTGTTCTCCCACATGTGGAGCTCGTAACGGTTTATGCTACCATTCCTTAGCCATAATCCAGCTTTGTCTGGCGGATGACCCAATGTTTTCCCTCGGATATAGCATCCAGCGGGAGCATGTGATTTATCGCCCATCACTATTCCGTATTCAAGGTTATTATAGAAGACGCCATCTAAATACACGTCATTGTGTAAAACTATGACGCCGCTTTGATTGTTACTTTCCGACACAATGTTGGTGAATATTACTGGGGCATCAATGTAGAAGCCAGATTCTCCATTTCCGTAGGCGTGCAGATTTGTGCCTTGGCATCCGCCTCCTCCCCAACATGCAAAACCAATTAGGCGATTGCAGTATAGGAGAATGTCTGTTAGGTAGCTGTCGTGCGGTCCGAGCATTCGCCATCCTCTTCCATCATTGAAGCATGAGCGTATGTTTGAGAAGATTCCTTCCATTGCATCTTCTGGGTTTGTGACGTTTGGGTTGGTGCTCCATTCTGTCCATATGCCGTCTTCCTTGCAATAGTAAACGTTTACATCTTTCAGTGTTAGTTTTCTTCCATAAAGTTTCAAACCGAAACTGCATGCGTGGTTTCCGTCAAGTTTCAAACTAACAATTTCCACCTCAACAACCCCGCCAGTCGAGTCTGTGCCAGCCAACTCGTCAAAGCCTTCGGATTTTATTGCTGCGTCTATGTTGGCGTTGTCTGCCACTGTTATTTTGCCTTGAAACTCAAGAATGGTGTAGTTTTTTAGGATTATAGTGTTTGAAATTGTGAAGTCGCCTTTCAATATTATTTTTTCCTTCCAGGTCCTATCCGCTGTTAAAGAGTCTATGGCTGACTGGATTACTTGGCTTGCATTTTTCCCACTAAACCTTATTCCAGAGGCTTCAGCAACATAATATGTGTCGCCCTCCCGCCAAACAGTATAGCTTGCAGTAACCGGATAAACTGCTGGTTTTAGAAGTGCATAAACTAAGAGTGCCGATAGCAAACCGATTATTACAAGTTCAGCGATAACTATTTTCTTCAAATTTTCCATAACATTTTCACCTTAAATTTCCACATCAACGCCAATAATTATTTGAATTTTTCCTAAGTGCACGTTTCTGACTGCTTTTTTAGTTTATTTTGCTTTTATCCATTCAAAAAGAGAGTAAGCCGACAACAAAACCACTATTATTTCAATAATAATTGCGGCATTTCCCAAGTAGAAAGGATTTCCATAAACTAAAGGATAAATCACATAAGGCATATCCTTATGAGTGAACATGTCAAAAAAGACATGAGTGAAGCCTCCCAACAAACTGCAAAGATATACCGTTAAAAGTGGATATTGCGTTTGTTTTGGTTTAAGCCTCAAAGCATTATAGACGCTCCAAAGCTTTCCATCAAAAAATCGCTCCACAAAGTAAACGCCTATTGTAACGAGAATTGGATAAAGTGTTACCGCTAAAGCAAAGCCATGCCAAATTCTATGGTCTAATAGTTCTCCAACAAGCAAATAATATAGGGCTTCCAAATCAATGAATGTGGCTGAAACTGTCAAAGCCAAAGGGTCAATGCGCTTTTTATCCTTAAAATAGAGAAACAGGAGCGAAAAGGCGTGGAGCGGGGTTATTGGCATTTAAAACACGGTTTAAAGCGGTATCCTTTTTCCGTCAAAATCCCTTTTCGAAATTCCCAACTCACTCTTTACTTCTCTAAGCTGATTATCATTGAAAACGGGTCCGTCTTTGCAGACGCGGTATTTTCCTATGACGCAGCTTCCACACAAGCCTATTGCGCAGCGTATTAGGCGTTCCAAGCTTACTTCTATGCCTATTCCAGCCTTTTCAGCTGTTTCAAACGCTTTGCGTATCATCTGCTCTGGTCCACAAGCGTATATTGCATCATACTTTTCCTTGGCTAAAATTGATTCTGAAAGTTCTGAGGCTAAACCTTTAAAGCCATAGCTTCCATCATCCGTTGTCGCTAACAAATGCTCTTCTCCGCAAAATTTTTTCAGTTTCTCCATGAAAAGCAATTCTTGTCTTGTTTTCGCACCAATTACCATGGTTAATTTTGAAGCTTTAGGCGCCAACTTTTTCGCTAGAAAATATAGCGGAGCTATGCCGGTTCCGCC
>JARYMR010000110.1 GCA_029907045.1 Candidatus Bathyarchaeota archaeon | reverse complement strand
TATTCCGTTAATGTTTCGGCATATCCCATGCCCTTGGCAAAAACCAAATCAACGCTATTATAGGCTTCCAGAAATTCTTTTGAAACTTCGTTTATGGCTAAGCCCACAGCATCTGTTCCCGTGGTTATTACTTTGTCAGCAATTCTTTTGATTCCAGAAACTTCCGCATCCTCCAATGTTGCATCATTAATTACTGGTTTTTCTTTAACGGCCACAATCACTTTTACGCCCATGTTCTTCAACTGCTCAACAAGCAACGTGTCAAAAACAATTTCGCCCGCATTATCAGTTAAGTAAAGGATTGTTGCTGCCTTTTTTGCCAATTCATAAATCTTACCAGTATCATCGATGGCAAGGTCTTTAGCGGCGTTTCTAAAAAGCTTGCTAATACCTCCAAAAGTGAATCTGTGGCCGGGAATGTCAAACTCTATGACATTGCCGACGATGCTGCATAAAACTGCCCTTTTAAATCTATCCTCTTGTGCATAGCCCTCTTCCACAATTTTTTTGGCGAAAGGCAAAATTTTTAGGGCTTTTTCGTTGCTTATCCTTTTATTCCTTTTGTAGGGGTCTTCGTTTCCAGAAACCCATTTTATAATGCGGTCTCTTTTTGTGCCTAGGTCTGCTGGAACAGCCGTTGGTTTAAACTCTTTGTTCAGGAATCTTATTACTTCAGCCATTGCTCTAAAGCGTAGGGCTGGGTTTGTTGTGGCTTCCAAGGCTTCTGCTGCTGCTCTGCTGATTATGCAGGCGGCGCATTCAGCTTCAACTTTCAAAGCTGTTTTGCTCCTAAATTTTTGTTGCTTCTGCAAATTCCCGTAGAATCTTATATGGGTCTTTCGCTTTCACTATGCCGCTTGCAACCAAAACTCCTTGGGTGCCAAGTTTTAAAGCCACAGCCACATCTTCTCCATGGCTTATTCCAGCTCCGCAAAGTATAGTGACTTTTGGATTAACCTCCCTGACCCGTTTAATCGTGTTCGTAACCACTTCTGGCTTAGCCTTAGAAACTGGAATTCCCGTGCCTATAAGCTCTGGCGGTTCTATGGCAATTACATCTGGTTTTAGGGCTGCAGCGGCAACGCTGATGTTTGGGTTATTGGCGCAAACAACTGAAACTAAACCTTTTTCTCGTGTTATCCCAATTATTTCGTCAATTTCCGAGAGTTTAAGTTGCCTTTCAGAATGGTTTATTAATGTTCCCTTAGCTCCAGCCTCTTTAACTGAATTTGCAAGCACATGTCCAGTGTAGCTTCCCGGTCTTATGGGGTCTATGTGTTGGGCAAAAACTGGAATTTTAACGGCTTCTGCTACGGCGGAAATGTCTGCAAATTGGGGGGCGACAATTATGGAAACTTTTGTTTCATCGCTAACCTTTTCGGCTTTCTTTGCAAGGTTTACGGCATCGCGTCCAGTTGCTTCCGAATAAGTTTTAAAGTTAACAATAATCATTGGTGTTTGGAATTTTTCTCGCAAGGCTTCTCACCTATTTAGCGTTAACATTAACTCTTAATATTGTTTTAGAATAAAAAATTGGATACTTATTGTCTTAATTTGCTAAAGGTGTTAGCGTCTTTTTTCTGGAACGAAGACTGCTGCCGCAATGACTGTTGTCCATAAACCATTTTTATCGCCAGTTGCCGACTGCGTTATGTTGGTAGTCTTAATTATTAGTCCAGTGGTTTTGAAAAGTTGTTTTCGTTCATCCCAAGCAGTTTGCGGGTCAAAGGGTATGCCCATGGTGGTAGCCAACATTGTTGCAGCCAAATCCTCTGCGTAATCTCCAGCTACCTCGTCTGTTTGTCCAAAAGAGTGGTGTTCGGAAAGATATCCATATTGGCTTTTGCCTGATGGGATGGCTACTCCTATGGAAGCGGCAATAAGCCTATGCGGTTCATTGGTGGAGTTTCTAGCTATAACAACAAATGTTATTTCGCCTGGTTTCAGCATTTTTAAGCCTCTTTCTCTACCGATGAGTTTGCAGCCTGGTGGTATTATGCTTGAAACGTTAACTATGTTGCAGTGGTGTATTCCAGCATTTCTCAAGGCTAATTCGAAAGATTGCAGTTGCTCCTTGTGTTTGCCGACGCCTTTTGTTAGGAACAAGTATTTGGGAATCATTTTGCTTTTTCGCAATAGAATTAATAAAATGCGTTTATTAGTTTTTTGTTTTCACTTCAGATGTAAATTAGGGGAAAAGAATAACAAAGCTTTGCGCATAAATAGTTTTGAGGGCTTGTTAGTGTCATATCGCCGCAGTGTATTCCGAGACGAAACAAAGCTTGATATCAATTATGTTCCTTATAGGCTTCCCCACAGAGACAAAGAACTGCGCTTACTCAAAGAGTTTTTCAGTTTTGTATGGCAGTCTCCATGGAATATGGCTCAAAGAGTCATAATACTTGGCGATGTTGGCACTGGCAAAACGGTTCTTTCCCAACGTTTCGGAGGGGACATAACCAAAGAAGCAAAAGAGCGGGGAATAAACCTCCACTACGTGCATGTTAATTGCCGTGAATACCGTGGAAGCCTCCTACTAATTCTCCATCATGCAATCTCCTCTTTTCATCCTAACTTTCCAAGACGCGGCTATTCAGCAGAAGAACTTCTCCGCATTTTCTTACAAGTTCTGGATGATGAAAACGCCTATGTAATATTAACCCTCGACGAGTTTGAAAGCCTAGTTGAAAGGGAGGGTTCCGAAGCCGTTTACAAACTTACGCGGTTACAGGAAATTAGACAGAATAAGCCTCAGAGGCTTTCGCTAATATGCATTTTAAGAAACTTAGGAATAATTGAAAAGTTAGACGCAAGCACCAGAAGCACTTTACAGTCTAACCTAATTCAACTTGAAAAATACTCTAAGCCTCAGCTAATCGACATTATTAATGACCGCGTATCCCTAGCCTTTAAGCCCTTAATGGTAAGCGACGATTCTGTTGGTTTAATAGCTGAACTTGCCCATTCTGAGGGTGGAAATGCTCGTTTTGCCATTGAATTACTTTGGAGGGCTGGAAAATATGCTGATGCCGAAGACTTAGGCGCAGTTACACCTGAATGCGTTCGAAAAGCTGTTTCAAGCATAATTCCAACCTTGCGAAAAAGCGATTTGACTCCTTTAGGTTTTCATGAAAAACTCTTCCTGCTTGGCATAGCGAGGGTTTTGAAGGAAAGCGAAAAAGCTTTCATTTCGCTGGGAGAAGCAGAAAAAGCCTACAAGGTTGTTTGCGAAGAATTTAATGAACCATCGCATAGTCACACGCAGTTGTGGAAGTATTTGCAACTCTTGTCTGCTTTGGGCATAGTAACTACAGAAGTTTCTGCTGTAGGCTTGCGTGGGCGGTCCACAATTATTTATTTGCCAAGAATTCCAGCCCATGAATTAGAAAAGGAATTAAGCGTTCTCTTAGAAAGGAAGGGAGCGTGAAAGGTTATGGATGTGGAGGACGTTTTCTCTTCAAGGCTTAGAATGAAAATTTTGAAAATTTTGGTGCAAATGAGTGAGCTTAATGTTTCTGAAATTGCCCACCGATTAAACGTAAACTATAACACTACAATTAGGCACTTGAAGATTTTAGAGAATGAAGGCATTGTTCGCCACAAAGTTTTTGGAAGAATCCGCCTTTATAGGCTTAATGAAAACTCGCCAAAAGCTAAAGCAATTCAAAATCTCTTGGATATTTGGGAACACACAAATAAACCATAAGCCAATAAACTATTTTATAAGTGGTGCAAAATATTGGTTAAAGAAGAGTTTAGCGAGAAAATAAGCGAGTTTGAAGGAATTTTGCAGAAGATTGCAAGTGACATAGCCAGCGGCGCCCTTTCCGAAAAGCTTCCACTATCCGAATTGCTTGGAAAAACCGAAGACTCCATTGGCCGCTTAAAGGATTTGGTGGCAAGCAGCGAAACGCTTATGCTCATTTTAAAGCCAGAAAGGGCTTACACTATAAAATCTAAAAGTAAAAACCTAACTCAAGCCCTAACAACATATAAGGATATCCTCCTTCAAAACACACCCGATCCTATTGCAAATTCTCGCCTAGCCTTTGACCATTTAAGAAAAGCCTTAACAGATTGTTCGGATTTCCTTTTTCTAATGCGGGAAGTTAGGGATAATCCTTCTCCGCTTATAGATGCAATAATAAACTTCAAGAAGGCTTCAGAAGCCAAAAGCTCAGTCATAAGCATACAGGCAAAGGAGGATGTTGAACCTCTCATTAAATATGTTTTAACACGCATAGACGATTTTCGAGCTGCTTTGATTGGTTTGGAAAAGAAGGTGGATGAGATGCGTCAGATTTTGCGGGAGCTTCAAGAGGAAAGCCTAAAAATTCTTTCTGGAAAGGCTGCACAGCAATCCGCCGCAGCGGAAAACAAAACGGAAAAGAAGCAGCTTTCCCTCTCAAACTTTAAAACTGAAAAGGTGTGAGGCGAAAATATGGCGATGGTTGATGTTTCTGCTAAACCAGAAGTCTTTCGTGAAGCAACAGCCACTGGTACAATTAAGCTAAAAGCCGAAACTATACGCTTGATTAAGGAGGGTAAAATAGCAAAGGGAGACCCTTTATACACGGCTAAAATTGCTGGAATTTTGGC
>JARYMR010000010.1 GCA_029907045.1 Candidatus Bathyarchaeota archaeon | reverse complement strand
AAGACAGTTGGGATGGATTATGGCGTTTTTGAAAGCGGCTCAATTGCCTTTGATTATGAAAGAATGATTCATGAAACAGAAGCATGGCTTACCTACGAAGCATGGAAAGTCATATGCTGCAGCGATTATATGGTTTCACATGTTAAATGGGCATTTGGACTTCCAACAGATAAATTAATCATGATTCCAAACGGCGTAGAAGCAGAAACATACACAAAAATAGAGCATGAAGATTTAAGCAATTTTAGAAGCAAATTTGCCTTGCCAGAAGAAAAGATTGTTCTCTTCGTGGGAAGGCTAGTTTATGAAAAGGGAGTTCACGTGCTTATCAATGCTGTTCCAAAAGTTTTGGAAAAAGTTAACGCAAAATTTGTAATAGTTGGTAATGGTTACATGAAAGAACAACTTTCAAACATTGTCAAAAACATGGGACTAGCCCACAAAGTTCACTTCACAGGTTTTATGGACGATGAAACCTTAAGGAAACTGCAGAAATGCGCAGATGTTTCTGTCGTGCCATCCCTTTTTGAACCCTTCGGGATAGTTGCCATAGAAGCCATGGCAGCCAAAAGCCCAGTAGTGGTTTCAGACACTGGTGGTTTATCCGAAATAGTTGAACATGGGGTTACTGGAGTTAAAGTTTATGCAAACAACCCAGAATCCTTGACATGGGGAATAACAAAAGTTTTACTTGATGGGAATTTTGCGAAAATGATAAAAGAAAATGCGTACAAAAAGGTTCAAGAAAAATATAATTGGAATAAAATAGCTCAACAGACAAAAGCCACCTATGAAATGATTTTAGGTGAATATTCAAAAAGTTTCTGGGCTTAAAGCTTGACACAATTTATGGATATTTTAGTTTAATAGCGTTGTTTGGACAAGAATCCACACATTTCAGGCAATAAATGCATTCTGGATCGCTGAACTTCTCCCATGGCAAATCCAAAATCCGAACACGCATGGGACAAACTTCAACACATTGACGACATTCAGCCTTCGCACATTTTGTTAAATCTCTTTTTAAACCAAGGAAGCTGAACCTATTTAAGATGGCCATAATCGCTCCGTGAGGACAGAAATATTTACACCAGCTTCTTGGAACATATGCAGCAAAGACGAGAACACTTCCTAAAATGAAAAGTTGTACCCATAAAAGCGGAGGAAAACCTGCAATTCCAGATAAAACATCCAATAAAGATTTTTCTAACAATGCATTTTTAAAGTTTAAAACTCCATTAGGCAATGTGGAAAACAAAGTTTCCGCAGGACTTACAGTGGTAAATGGCATCTTTACGAAAATGCCAAAAGCACCCTCATATCCTCTATGAACCCCGACAACTTTGGCAGCGGAAAATGTTACGCTGATAAAGAAGGCGATGCCCAAAATAGCATATTTTATATAGAGCATGCTTTCATGGGTTCTAGGCGAAATTTCAGTCTTTTTGCGCTTAACAAGATCAATCAAGTCTTGGATGAAACCGAAGGGACAAACCCAACCGCATAAGGATTTACCAACTAATATGCCAGTAATTAAGAATGATGCTAATGCAAGCCATGGAAAAACAGTATCATAGAACATAAGTTGCATGGCTGTAAAGGCGTCTCCAACAATGTTCGACTGAAAACCCCACGTCCAGACAACAGGCAATAGTAGAGGTTGGGGAACTATGTTGAAGATCATGGCGCTGAAGAATATGAAAGAGAGAAATTGGACTATTCTTCGAAGGGTGTTAAACTTGAGTAGGCTTTGCTTGATTTTGGCTTTCAATCACTTCGCCTCTTTCATTAAACGCATAAAACCCAGTTATTTATTTTCCTATAACCCTAACATTCTCTGCAAGAACCCAAGGCGCAACCAATTGCCCAATTTTTCTCTCATTATTCGCAAGTTCTAAAATATTTTTTAGTAATTGAAAGATGTTGCCAGCCAACATGGCTCCTTTAACGGCATAAGCAATTTTACCATTTTCAACTTTCCAAGCAGGAGTTGCAACAACCGAGAATTCTCCGCTGGCTGGGTTACTGCTATGGGCTCCTTGTAAAGCATACACAAGCAAGCCATCATTTACTTCGCCGATAAGTTCTTCAGGCGATTTCTTCCCAAGCATAAAACGAAAGTTTGTGGCTTCAACGTTTGGTGTAGATAAATATCCAGCCCTCGTAGCGTTTCCAGTGCTTTCCTTACCCTCTTTTTTGGCGGTGTAATTGTCATAGAGGAAGTTTCGTAACACTCCCCTTTCTATTATGAGGGTTTTTTGCTGAGGAACCCCTTCGCCATCAAACTCCACTGTTCGGATGCCCCCATCAAGTAGTCCATCATCGTAAATTGTTACTTTTTCAGAGGCAACATTTTCTCCTATTTTGTCTTTAAACGCAGATTGACCTCTTTGCACATAATCCGCTTTAACCGCATTAATAAGAGTGAAATACAAAAGTTCTTGCAACGCAAACTGTGAAAAAATCACGTTTGTATTCTTTGTCTCTATTTTTTTAGCTTTCAATGCTGAAACTGCGAGGCGAGCAGCTTCTTTGCCAACCCATTCTGGGTCAATAGCATACTTTCTTTCAATGTTAAATTCAAAGCATATGGGCGTTACTTCGCCTGCCTCTTGCCCCACAGTTGCTAAACTACATTCGATAATTGTTCCATGATCGAAAGTTGCTACCCCATTGGAGTTGGCAATTGCTCTGGAGAGATAGGATGCGCCCACTCCACCCTCTACGGGAAATATACGTTTATCCACTTTTTCAGCGGCATCCAGCATTAAAGAGGCTGCATTAACCAAATCTTCAGAATGAAGCTCAACAATTTTGCGGTCATAGGTGTTTTCTACAGATTTTAATTGTTTTTTGGTTGGAAGACCATACCACTCTTTGTCTGGTTTGCTCGCTTTGGCAGCACTTAAGGCTTTAAGAGCTGTCTCCTCAATTGCGGCTTTGCTGCCCATTATGTTTGTATAGGAAAAGCCTATTGCCTTATTTATTATAGTTCGAATTCCCAATCCTCTGTCAATTATCCTCGCACTTCTTGCGATCTGCCCTCTCTCAATAACAACGTTTGTTGTTAAACCTTGATAGACAAAAGCCTCAGCCTCATCCGCGCCTTTCTTAAGAGCAAAATCCACAGCTTTTTCGGCTAAATCTAACATTTCTTCCTTCCTAAGCGCTACCACCCACAAGAACCTCCTTCACCCTAACATGAGGACCACCATCACAAACGAAGGCTGTTTGTCCCTTCCCACATCTACCAGGCCAAAGTTCAAAATCCTTTCCAACAGCATCTACCTTAAACAATGTTTCGAGGGTATTACCACTTATAGAAGCGTTCCGCACTGGTTTACCTACTTCGCCATTAACTATCTCGTAGGCTTCTTGAATGCCAACTTGAAAAGTGCCGTCCAAATTTGCTTGTCCACCTCTGAAGCTTTTGAAGTAATAGCCGAATTTCACATCTTCGATTAGCTCTTCGAAGGAATAGTCTTTTGGTTCCATGAATGTGTTGCGCATACGAATTATGGGTTCCACTCTGAAGTCTTCAGCACGCATGTTTCCAGTGGGTTCAGTATTAAACTTCTGGGCTGTTTCGCGGCTATGCATCAAACCAACAACAAAACCATCCTTTATTAAGAGGGTTTTCTGCGCCGGAATTCCCTCATCATCGTATTTGAAGGAACCGAAAGCACCATCCACAGTTCCATCATCATAAAAAGTCACAAATTCGGAAGCTATTTTCTTTCCCAGTTTATCTAAAAGCACAGATCCAGACAATGTCAAGTCTGCTTCGGCTAAGTGCCCAAAAGCTTCATGAACGAAGACGCCAACCACATTTGGTCCAAGAATCACTGGAAATGATCCGCCCTTAGGCGGTTTCGCCTTCAATTGTTCAACTGCTCGTTTTGCAACTCTTTCGCCCACAATTTCTGGAGTTTCTACATCAAAGATTTCGTAACCAGAAGTGGAACCAATCTCTTCACGACTAAAAGTGAAAATATCTCCTTCCTTTGCTGTAGCAAGTATTCTTGACCAAACATAAAGCTTGTCCTGTTCAATATATGAACCTTCATTGTTTATGAAATAGTTTGTTCCAGTTAGGTCAAGATAGTCTATGGTGCAACTTTTTATACGACCATCATAACCCAAAATTTCATTGTTTATGGCTAATGTTGTATTAATTTTGTTTTCTATGGAAATTTTTGACGGGTCTTTGCGAGGTTTTAGGGTAATTTTGTCCTCAACAGGTTTGGTTTGGACAAGTTTTATGGGTTTTTTAAGTTTTGAGCTTGCAGCTTTCGCCATTTTACATGCATCCGAAATAGCCACAGTCAAAGTTTCAACATCAAATGTTCCAACAGATGCAAAACCCCACGCACCGTTTACAAGCACTCGTAAAGCAGCACCGTTTTCAATTCCTTGTCTTGCCGCCTCTACGCGACCCTCTTTAAGCGTAAGCATTGTCTTGAAGAGCCTTTGACCGCGAACTTCGGCGTATTCGGCTCCGTACTTTTGGACTGCCACATCTAAAGCCTTACTTAAAATGTTTTTCAAAGACTGCGCTCCTTTTAGCATTGGGTTAGAAGGGATTATTCAGAGGCTCTTATAAAATTGTTATGGTATTAATTCCATAATACCTAAACAAGCAGCGTGAAAAATAATAGAATTTAAAATTCAGGCTCTCTGTTTAAGTGATTTTACTTGGCTAACAAAATCGCATTCTTCTTGCATTCGCTCTAATTCCAATCTCCGAAGCAAACCATAAGTCGAGTATATATCTTCTAAAATTTTCTTTTCAATGACATATGCTCCAGTGCTCAAAAACTCCTCAAGCCCTTTAGCAAAAACCTCTATTTTTTCAGATATCTCATTAGGCTTGACGTCGTGATTCTTCTCTAAATGCTTATAAATTAGAAATGTTGCCTCTTCACCGAAAACTTGTTTCAATACTCTGTCGACGATCTTTGAGATTTTGTCTTCTTTTTCCATTAGTGTCAAGCCTCGTAGGAATTATCGTGCGTATTACGACTTAATAAACTTTGTCGTATACCAGTTTAACACACATACAACTCAAAGCCCATAAAAAGAGCGTTACATAAAGTCTGTAAGATTCAATTGTTGAACTCTTTGGGCTGTGGATTTTTGGGCGATCTGTTCTTCAGAAAAGATAAGTTGCCCATAAACGCCGTCATAACCAGGCATTATTTTGACTTGTCCTTCTCTAACTTTGACTATTGCCTCTGCAATTTTTTCGTGAACGAAGCGCAAATTTTCAATGGAGGCATCAATGAGCACAGCATATTCGTCGCCGAATTTCTCAACAAAAGCGTTGTAAATGTTCCACACTTGCTGGGATGATGGTGAATCCACGCCTAAGACTGTTGCGATTATTTCAGAAAGCGGAAGCAGATGCATAAAATCTATGGCGCTTGAAGGTTTAAAGCCTGGTGGACGATCGGCCAGTTCTTTAACACGCTGTTCAACGCCCTTTGTTAGTTTTTTGCGGCAGACAGGGCAGATGTTTCCAATTTTAATTGCTTCTACCGCAGAAAGGGATACATGACAGTTTCTGTGACCAGTCCAATGATATTTTCCATAGGCAGGGTCCGTTTCAATGGTGAACTTGAAATGTACTTTATCCTTAGAGCGTATAGCATCAACAATTTTATTATAACTCGGCTCCTTAATTTCAAAAACGTTTGCTTCTCTTCCTATTCGCCAAGGCCAATAACTGTGGCTATCACTGTTAGAAACTAGGGCGAATTTGTCAAGTTTGCTTAAACGCCAATTCATGGGTGGGTCCGAGGATAGCCCGGTTTCCAAAGCGTGGATGTGTTTTGTCATGTCTTGGTAACATTCTTCTATGCTGTTGAAGCCGCTGAAGGCGCCGAAAATGCTGAACCACGGAGTCCAAGCGTGGGCTGGAAATATCATGTTTTCTTTTGAAACTTCCATGACTTCTTCAACCAAATGGGGGGCGTCCATGTTTAGTGTTGGTCTGCCGTCTATGGTTAAATTGCCATATTTCGCTAATCTGTCGTTGATTTGTATGGCGGTTTCTATGTTAGGGGTTAAGATAACATGGTGAATTTTTTTAATTTCATTTTCAAAAGTGAAAACCGTGCTAACTTCGGTTGTTATCATAAAATAGACTGGTGCTTCGGGATTTTTTGCAACCTTATATAAGCCGGTATCCGCTTCTTGAATTAAAGTTTCTTGAAGTTCCTTAAGCCATTTTGGATGGGTGAAATCGCCTGTTCCGACCAAGTTTAAACCTTTAATTTTTGCAAAGCGAGCAATCTCTTCAATATGCATTTTATCGCTTGTTGCACGACTATAACGGCCATGAATGTGCAAATCGGCGATAACTCTCATGTGTTAGGCCTAATCTCATATTGTCTATTCTGCTAATTTCATTTGCGCTTTCAAAAGTCTAATGGCTCTTACGGAATTTTCCTTTTTACTACTGGCACAGCCCAATTTCCAAACCTTATCCAAAGAACGGAAATAGTTCCCCCTACGATATTGCTTATGGAAATGGCTAACCAAGCCCCAATAGAACCCATACCCAAAATAAATGCTAAGAGAAAGCCTAAAGCTAAACGGATTCCCCAAAGCCTCAATATTCCAACAGCCGTTGGAAAAAGCGTATGCCCCGAACCTCTTCCAGTGGACATACCAGCTATGAATAGTCCAAAAAATGGAAGTGTGGGCAGCATTACGGAAAGGAACAAGTCTGTTTCATTTATGATATCAATATTGTCTGCGAAGACATCGGCTAATCCTCTTCTGAAGGGATAAACTATGCTAGCGCTCACAACCATAAGAGTGAATATGACAAGGGCTGTTTTGTAAGCAACTTCTTTAGCCCTTTTACGGTTTTCTGCTCCCAGGTTTTGTCCAACCATTATGGCTGTTGCTCCGCTTAACCCCCATAAGGCGGCATCAACTATATCCATTATTACAAAGCCTATGGAAAAAGCTGTAGCTACCACTATGCCCAGCGCATTAATGATTCTAAGTTGCATAAGAAAAGCGAAACCATTTGTCAAGCCTAATGCTAAAATGGGTAAGCCTATACGAAGAACTAGCCGAACCCACCCAACATCTATCTCCCGCGTGAATCTCACTTTGAGCTCAGGGTATTTCTTTCTAAGTATGTAACTTAAGGCGCTTATCGATATTATTTTTCCCATAACATCTGTGACGGATGCACCAACCACGCCGAGTCTTGGAAATGGCCCTATGCCCAATACTAAAAACGGATCTAATAATGCGTTAATGCCGACGGCTATACCGTTCACGATGGCTGGTTTTTTAGTGTCGCCTATGCTTTGCAGTAGCGTTGTGTAGGTTAGGGCTATGTAATTGAAGAATATGTCAAAGGCGATTATGCCAGAATATTTCATTAGATCCTCAAATATTTCTGGCGGAGTGGATACAACATAAGTGAAAATTGTGCTTCGAAGGGCAAGAAGTAAGAGACTTAAGGTTGCTCCCGCAGTGAATGAAAATGTGAAGAAGCGTGAAGCTGCCTTGCTGGCCTCATCATAGGCTCTGCCTCCTATATGCTGAGAAACAATGCCTAAGCAAGCAGCCGTTAAAGCCATCAAAAGCGCTTGAAAAAGAACTATGACAGGCCACATTTGTCTAGGAACAGCCACGGTTATATCACTGTATACGCTTAGCCAGTAAGCATCCGCCAAGTTATAGGCTACAACTATAAGTTGATTTACAAGAGGAGGAACACCAAGCCAGAAGAAGGTGCGGACAATGGGTCCATTAATAATTTTGTCTCTGTATTTGCCAAGTGAAGGAAGTTGTGGCAATTCTTCAGATTCTTCAGCCATAGCTCTTTGACTTGAATTTAATCTTAAAAGCTTTTCTTGCAAGCAAAGAAGTTTAAAATAAGCGATAACCGTTTAAGATTTTCTTTTAATGGTTTTCCTTATAATTTCGCCTATGTCAACTTTCAACAAAACCACAGTTACAACTATGGTAAGAATTATCGAAGCTACCATCAGAATTTCTTGGCTAATCCAAGGCGTCAGAAGTTCTTGACCTGCCTTTCCTAAGTAGGCACCCACTATGGCAATTGAAAGTTTTCCAATAAAGTATGACGTGAAAAACTTGACTGGACTATACTTCATAAGACCTAATGGCACAACCACCGGCTCATCTGGCAATGGCGAGGCTGCAACAATGAAAAGTGCCAAAAAAGCCCAATGTTTAAGTTTTAACCCAGCAGCATCAAGGCGTTTTCTACGTTCTTCGCCGAGAAAGCCACCGACGAAGAAAGTGATGATGTAATGGATGGATTTTGCCAAGGCTGAGCCTAAAGCCACTAGGAAGCCTATTGTGAAAGGGTCAGCGTTAACAAGTAAGGCAGCGTTTGAGGCAATTAGCATGTTAGACGGTCCCATGAAAGGTATAATGTTTAAAACAAAAGATGTAACCAGAATACTCAAGAGTTCATACAGAGCAGCCAATCGCTATAACCTCTTCTTAACAGAAAATGTAAACTATCATTTAAAGATGTTATCATAATCCGCAACACACTTAAATGAGAAATAGGCTTTAAAGAAATTTACAACGTTTAAGGGATGGCTTTAATTTGCCAACAAAAAAGGAGCCCATATGGATAGCAAGAGACTTGGCGAAATGCAGCGGTTGCAGAAAATGTGAAATCGCCTGTTCACTTTTTCATGAAAAACGCATATGGCCAGAAGCCTCAAGAATCAGGGTTTTCATGCTGGTTCCAGGCTTGGATTTTCCACATTTCTGTGCGCAATGTGAAGATTATCCATGCGTAGAAGCATGTCCGGTTAAAGCATTATCCGTAAGCAAAGAAACTGGTGCGGTTTTGGTGGATAAGGATAAGTGTATTGGTTGCGGAAAATGCATTGACGCTTGTCCTGGCAGAATCCCCCACATGCACCCAACTGAAAATTACATTTTAATTTGCGACTTGTGCAAGGGAAATCCACAATGTGTAAAGGTTTGCCGAGAAGGTGAATGGAACGTTTTAACAAAGGTTGCTAGAAAGGAACAGGCTTACAAGCTTTATGCTCGCAAGCCAGAAGAAATCACGCGGGATTTGGCTGTCAAAATTTATGGAGAGCAAGGAGAGAAACTGTTATGATTTTGGGTTATGCGGGAAAATTTCTTGAAGTTGACCTTTCCACAAAAAACGTAAAGGAAACCAAATTCAACGACGATATTCTAAAGGATTACATTGGCGGCAGAGGTTTAGCAGCGAAAATTCTTTGGGACAGGCTGGGCAGCAAATGGAGCGAAATAGACCCCCTTGGACCAGAAAACATCCTCCTCTTGTTAACAGGTCCTCTTACAGGATTTTTCCCTGGTGGAAGAATATGCGTTTCTGGAAAATCTCCCCAAAGTAATGGTGTTGTAGGTTCCACGGTGGCTGGCGAATTCGGTGTTGAGTTAAAATGTGCTGGTTATGATGGTATAATAGCGACTGGCGCCTCTGAAGAACCAGTTTACTTGTTCGTTAAGGATTCTGAAGTTGAACTCAGAAAAGCCAACCACGTTTGGGGCGAAGACGCTAAACAAACAGTTTCAAAAATAACAAAGGAATGCAGAGAGCTTCTGGGAGAACGATTTCCAAGGAAAGGTGAATGGAGAGAACCATCCATACTCTACATAGGACCAGCAGGAGAAAACAAGGTGCGAACTGCGGTGGTTGCAGCTAAGTGGACTCATGCGGCTGGTTATGGTGGATATGGCGCAGTCATGGGTTCAAAAAAGCTTAAAGCAATAGCCGTGAAAGGAACTGGACCGCTGCCAGAAGTTGCTGATATGAAAAGCGTTAAAAGGCTTATGCAAACCGTATGCAAAGATGTTTATGAAAGTGAGTTATGGAGACGCTGGGGAACCGGGGCTGCTGGTTACGAGGTTGGGGCAAAAACAAGCTCCGAACCCGTTAGAAATTGGCAGGAGGAGTGGCATGATGAAAAAAGTTTGGGTGTGGACCAGTTTGAGAATAGGGTTTGGATAAAGCCCTATTGGGGTGATTTTGGCTGTCCAACAACGTGCCTGAAAATTGCCGTAGTCAAAGCTGGAAAGTTTAAAGGCGCCATAACTGATAACCCAGACTATGAATTGCAAGCTTATTTGGGTCCAAACCTTGGAATATTCACTCCGGAAGAAAACGTTTTTCTCGCATCACTAATTGACGATTTAGGTTTGTGCGGAATACAAACGGGAAACGTGCTTGGCTTTGCAGCAGAACTTTTCCAAAGAGGAATTTTGACAAGGGAGGATTTGGATGGTTTAGAGCTTCATTGGGGTAACACAGAAGCCTTTGCCACATTAGCAAGAAAAATTGTCTTCAGAGAAGGCATAGGCAACCTGTTAGCAGAGGGAACTTATCGTGCAGCCTTAAAAATTGGTGAAATGAAGAAAATGGATGTTTTAGCTTATGCAGTTCAAAGCAAGGGCATAGCCATAGGCGCCCACGGAATCCGAAGCGGAAAAGACTATCCAGAACTTTACTCTTACGCTTGCTCGGTCCAAGGCGGAGACCACACATCAACAGCATGCCTTCCGTTGCATGATTTCAGAAGCGAGTTAATAATGACTTTTAACGATTCAGCAGTATACTGCTACTTCAACATTTTCGGAGTCCCACGCAACTTAAAATTTGAATTTTACAAGGCAGTTACGGGCATAGAATTGACACAGGAAGAGTGGCTTAATCCAAAGGCTTTAAGGATACTGCAACTGCAAAGGGCAATGCTGCTATTGGGTGGACCCGACCTAAAATGGAAACCAAAAATACATGATGCTAATCCGCCAAGATTTTACGAACCCTTACCTTCAGGACCATACAAGGGAAAAACTGTTAACAAGGCTGAGGTTGAAAAGGAAATTTTAAATTATTATGAGGCTGTTGGCTGGGACGAAAATGGCATTCCAAAAACAGAAATCCTCAAAAAACTTGGATTAGACGATGTTGACAAGACTTTGGAAAAATTGCGCTGAAAACAACACACTTTTGGCTTAAAAATCAACAAATAGGGACCCTCCCCTCTAGTTTTTCACCGTCAATTTAGGCTTGTGGATTGTGTTAAATTGAATACCCTCTCTAGGTTTTTCGCTGCAGAAGTTAGGTGGTTACGCGGATAACTCTTGTGGGCGTAACAATTAGGGATACTTTCTCGTCTTTTTCCTCAAACGGCACAGCCGCAACCACTTGCATGTCATGGACTGTTGTTGCTATTGGGATTTCGCCAAATATCCTTTTCAAAATATCTATTTCCATATCCCCATAACCATGTCCTTTCCCAAGTCTGTGTCCATGCAAATCCACAGCCACAGAGCCCTCAACTATCAAATCTGGTTTTGGAGAAGAGCGTGTTTCTGTTCCAAATTTAAACGCACCCTTAATAGTTGCGGCAAAATGTTCTTTACCCTTAACTTTTGCTGGGTCTATTAAAATGAAGCCTCTCTTGAGTCTCGGAGAAGCCATTATAAGGAATTTTCCATCTAACAGCGCATTTTTCCTAACCTTTTGCTGTGGCGAATCTGGATTGACAAATATTACCCTTGCTTTTCGCCATTCCTCCAACCGACGCAGTTTTTCAGCAGCAGCGGATGCCCCAGAAAAATTTGGTATTCGACCCTTGCATGGAAGCGGAAAAACGGCTATTCTAGAGCGTTCCATCTGGCTCCAAATTTTCTCTCTTAACTGCTGCTTTTTTGAGGCTATACTCATAACTCTCTAAAAATAAAATGGAAAAGGGAGGGTTTAAATTATTCCGAGTTTTTTGCCGCCTTCCTTGAAAGCATCTAATGCTCTGTCCAACTGTTCTCGTGTGTGTTTTGTACAAACTTGAACGCGGATTCTGGCTTTGTCCCTCGCCACCATAGGATAAAAGATTGGCAAGACAAATATTTCCTTTGACCAAAGGTAATCTGCCAAATCCTTCGCAGCCTTACTCCTACCACACATAACTGGAATTATTGGCGTTTCCGTATTTCCAGTATCAAAACCAGCATCCTGCAAACCTTCGAGGAGATGGTTGCGGTTCTCCCAAACTTTCCTAACATGTTGCGGTTCTGTTTCCAACACATCTATGGCTGCAATGCAAGCAGCAGCAACACCAGGCGGAACAGCGCCGCTTAAAAGCCAGCTTCGCGCTTTGTTGTAGGCAAAGTTGCGCAGGTCTTCTCCGCCAGTTATGTGTCCGCCTATGACTCCGAAGGCTTTGGAGAAGGTTCCCATTTCAACATGAACTTCGTCGCGTGTAAGCTTATAATGGTTGACTATGCCTCTTCCGCCCTCGCCTAAAACACCTTCACCATGGGCGTCATCAACATATACGCCTGCGCCATGTTCTTTAGCGATTTTTGCAATTTCTCGCAGTGGGGCTGTGTCGCCGTCCATGCTGAAAACTCCGTCTGTGAGAATCCATATGTGATTGTATGGCGGTTCATGTTTTTCGGCTTCATCCATAACCCGAGCCAAATCCTCCACATCTTTATGCTTGAAAATTGCCCTATCAGCATGGCTTAGCCTTACGCCATCAATTATGGAACCATGATTTAACTCATCAGAAACAAACAAGTCGCCCTTGTCGGCGAGTTGTGGAATAACGCCTTCGTTAGCCATAAACCCTGTCTGAAATGTAAGCGAGGCTGGAGCGTTTTTGAATTTTGCAAGACGACGGTCCAATTCCTCATGGAGGGTCATGTTGCCAGAAATTGATCGGTCGCTGCCAGCACCTGCCCCGTATTTTTGGGTTGCTTCTATCATTGCTTTAACAACTTTTGGGTGTGTTGCAAGGTTTAAGTAGTTGTTTGCACAGAGCATTAGAACCTTTTTCCCATTCACTATGCAGATGGGTTCGCTTGCGCTTTCTAAAACTTTAAGTTCCCAGTTGAGATTTTCACGAACCAAACGTTGGTATTCTTCGCCTAAATATTTTGTTGGATGCCGTTTAATAGCCAAATTAATCACCTTTTAAAACTTATTTTCACTTTCTTTTAACATTTCCTATAATCTTTTCCAGAAAAATAAGTCTAAAAATTGCCTTCAGCAAAACGCTTCTTCAGTTTTTCTATCATGTCCCTTGTCATTGAAGCTAAATCATATTTGGGATTCCATCCCCATTCTTTACGGGCTACACTATCATCGATGGATTTAGGCCAAGAATCAGCAATCTTCTGTCGAAAATCGGGTTTATATTCGCATTTGAATTCAGGAATATACTTCTTTATTTCTGCAGCCAACTCCCCAGCAGAAAAACTCATGGCATTCACATTGTAGCTTGTGCGATGCCTTATCTGTGAAGAATCAGCCTCCATAAGTTTCAAAGCCGCATTAATACAATCTGGCATATACATCATCGGCAGAACAGTGTCTTCTCGCACAAAGCAGGCATAACGCTTATTCTTAATAGCTTCGTAAAAAATCTCAACGGCATAATCCGTTGTGCCCCCGCCAGGAGGAGTCTCGCTGCTTATAATGCCTGGATAGCGAACACTCCGAACATCCAAACCAAAACGCGTAAAATAATAATTGCATAAAAGTTCGCCAGCAACCTTTGTAACACCATAAATCGTTCTAGGAATCAAAATCGTATCTTGAGGTGTGTTAACACGAGGCGCTTCTGGACCAAAAACGGCAATGGAGCTCGGCCAAAAAACTTTTACCAGATTTTGTTCCCTTGCAACTTCAAGCACATTATAAAGACCGTTTATGTTTACATTCCAAGCCAATTGTGGATTTTCTTCGCCGGTGGCGGAGAGAACAGCCGCTAAATGATAAATGGTGTCAATATCATACGCCTTTACAACTTTCTCAATGCTTTCTTTTGATGTGGTGTCAACATACTCGAAGGGACCAGACTCTAACAATTTTTCGCTTGGTTTTCGTCTATGCCCAGCCGCAACAACATTATCTCCGCCATACTTTTTCCGAAGCTCTATCGTCAGTTCAGAGCCAATTTGTCCAGTGGCGCCAGTTACCAAAATCTTTTTCATTGTTTTCCTTGACATCGAATAACCTCATCAGCGTGGGAAAAGGATGTTCAATTTTTAAAGATATAAGAATTTTCAAAAAGAAAACCGCTTCTAACATTGGACACTTTGGGATTTCAATAAGCGAAGCAACTCTTCAATAGGCTGAGCATGCATGCCAACTTTTATTTCAATCTCCACCTTCTCATTGCTAATCACCATTAAGGCTGCTGACCTTTCACCACGCTTGTCTCCGCCACTTTTGCTTCCCACCTGCAATGCCTTCGCCATTCGTAAGACTAGGCTTCCTTTGGAAACTTCAAACTCCTTCGCTATGCTGTTGACAACATTTTTTGTGGAAAGCAAATTTCCAACAACAATGTAATCTTCTCCCACAACTTCTGCCCAAAATTCTGGAACATTACTACCAGTGAAAACGGCTTTTCTCCTTTTAAAATCCATTATCGCCACTTGCCTCATGTTTCTTTCCGAATCTTCCATCAAAAGTTTGACCAAGGCATGCTCCGGAGACAAACCTTGCTCAAGTAATTTTAACCCTTTAACGCCATAAGCAATATTTGTATAAGCTTGGGTGGCGATTACGCCAACTCCTGGTTTTGCGTGAGGAACCCTGTCGCCTACATTTGTGGAACCCGAGGCGGTAGCAACACCCATGAGGTTAGAGTCAGGCGATATGGCTAATATTGTGAATGTTCCAAGAGGCGCATGCGGTTTTGATTTCCTTGTGAGCAATGCTTAAACCCCATTATTCTATTAGAGAGAAGCGCTGAAATAGTTTATAGCATGCCTAACAAATCATTTTCAGATGAAGAGTTATGAAGCTTGGGTTCATCGTCAATCCCATAGCTGGAATGGGAGGAAGAGTTGGATTAAAAGGAACCGATGGCGTGTTAAAAGAAGCTATTGCAAGGGGCGCCAAACCAGTAGCACCAAAAAGAGCAGAAGAATTTCTGCAAAAACTAAAGGAAAATTTTGCCCAAACAAAAATTGAAGTCATCACATGCCCGGGAATTATGGGAGAAAAAGAAGCAAAAAGTGTAAGCATACCAGCCCAAATATTACCAATGAAAATTGGAAAGGAAACAAGCGCCGAAGACACAAAAACCGCCGTAAAACTCTTAACAGCAGCAAAAGTTGATTTAATAGTCCTTGTTGGTGGAGATGGCACTGCAAAGGACATTTTTGATGCCATGCAAGGTAGAGCGGAAACACCAGTTTTAGGTGTGCCCGCTGGAGTAAAAATGTATAGTGGCATTTTCGCTGTAAACCCATCAGATGCAGCGGACATTGTTTTGGCTTTTGCTGAAAACCAAGCTGAAATAACGGAATTTGAAATAATTGATGCCGACGAAAGCGCCATCAGAAGCGACACTTTCGCGGTAAAACTCCACGGCTTTCTTAAGGGACCTTTTGTGGCGATGCGAATTCAGGGAAGCAAACAAGTAAGCCCAGAAACAGCGGATGAAAAAGAAAACCAAACTGCAATAGCAAAGTTTATAATAGAAGAAATGCAGCCAGACGCCACATACATACTTGGTCCGGGAACAACAGTCAAGCGCATAGCGGAACTTTTAGGCGTTGAAAAAACTGTTTTAGGTGTGGACATATACAAAAACGGCAGAGTTATCCTTGACGTGGATGAGAAGAAGATTTTGGAAGAAATAAAAGATTGGCAGAAAACTTGGATTATCCTTTCACCAATTGGACACCAAGGAATCCTTTTGGGAAGGGGAAACCAGCAGATAAGCCCAGAAATCATTAAGCGAGTTGGAAAACAACGAATAATTGTGGCGGCAACAAAAACCAAACTCCAAAATATTGAAGAAAATGTTTTAAGAGTTGACACGGGCGATGCTGAAGCGGATGCCATGCTTAAAGGATACATTAAGGTTATGACGGATTATAGAGAATGGCGACTAATGCCCGTCCAATAATTAAGCTCCAAACTTCTTAGTTTTTCCAAGAAAATTCATCAAAATAGGCATCAAATCCACACCCCTAATCCTATTCAACCCGCCTTTCGCACAAGACCTTTCGCCAAACTCTTTCACATCATCACAGCGAACATAAGGACCAGCTATGGCTATTGGAACAGGGTCGCCTTCATGCTCGCCCGTTAAAAGAGAGGTTGTGTGGTCTGCAGTTACAGCCAAATAAGTCATATTTACATCAATATTATTTAACAAATAGCCAACCATTTTATCAATTTCTTCAATCACCTTAATCTTTAATTTAACGTTTCCATCATGGCTGGCAACATCAGGCGCCTTCACATGCAAAAGCACAAAATCATAATCACCCAGCGCATTAACAGCCGCCTTAGCTTTACCCAAATAATTAGTTTTGGGCAAACCCGTGGCGCCTTCAACCTTTACCAAATTCATTCCAGCAACCTTGCAGACTCCCCCAACCAAAGGCGCAGCGCTCACACAAGCAGCTTTTATGCCATAAATTTTTGTAAAAGGTTGAATTTGAGGAATTATACCCGCTCCTCGGCATAGGACAATGTTTGCTGGAGGCAATCCACGTTTGGCTCTTTCTTTATTTAATGGGTGATTCTTCAATGTTTCATGGAACTCATAAATAAGTTCGTTGACTATTTTGGATGTTAATTTGGCTTCTGGACTATCTTTCAATGGTTTCACTTGCTGAACCTTTTCTCCAGTTTTTCCAGGGTCAGCATCACTAACTGCGGTTGATAGTTTGGCTCCGCGGAGAATTAAAACTGCACGATGCTGAAGAGTGCTTCTAAACAAGAAGTTAACTTTTGCTGGTTTCTTTAGTTTAACTTTTTGGAAACTTTCAGCCAGTTTAACCGCATCCTCATTAGAAATTCTTCCAGCACGCCTATCCAAAACAACAAAGTCATCATTCACAGTTGCAAAATTACACCGAAAACAAACATCGCCAGGCAAAACTTCTATGCCAGAACCTAATGCTTCTAAAGCGCCCCTTCCAGAATAAACTTTTAGGGCATCGTAGCCCAACAGCGCAAGGGTAGCCGCATCGCTTCCAGGGGGCATTCCAGGCGATATTGGGTCCATTATGCCGCAGATGCCCGTTTCAGCTATTTTGTTTAATGATGGTTTGTGGGCTGCTTCTAAGGGTGTTTTCCAATCTAATTCTTTTATGAGTCTGTCAGCCATTCCATCTCCAATAACCAAAATGGCTTTCAATCTTTTCACGCCGTTTTTGTTGAAAGGTGAACAAATCAATTATGCACAGTGTTAAGTTAAAACACTTGCGCACATATGCTATTCCTTTTCACGATAAGAAAATGTTTAATAGCCACTTCCCATATTTTTGTAAGGCGTGGTTGAAATGGGCGATTGCGTTCCACATTGCTAAATTTTCGCAACACTTAGCCCACATCAGAATCTGTTCTCCACTAGAATTATATTCAACAAAAAAGACAAAAGGGAGAGATGCGCATGTCAGAGATGGGATTAACAGTTAAAAAAGCCGAAGACTTCTCAGAGTGGTACACGCAGGTTGTCGTAAAATCTGGACTAGCGGATTATGCTCCAGTCAAGGGTTGCATGATATTCCGCGAGCTTTCTTACGCTATATGGGAGAAAATCCAAGAAACCTTCAACGAAAAAATTAAGGCAACAGGACACAAGAATGTTTACTTCCCACTGTTTATACCTGAAAGTTTCTTGAAAAAAGAGGCTGAACACTTTAAAGGGTTTGTTCCTCAAGTTGCATGGGTCACAGTTGGCGGAGAAACACCACTAGAGGAAAGGCTTGCCATAAGACCCACATCAGAAACAATAATGTACGCCACATATGCCAAGTGGATTAGAAGCTGGAGAGACTTGCCACTAAAGCTTAATCAGTGGAACAGCGTTGTAAGATGGGAAACAGAGGCAACTAGACTTTTCCTACGCACAAGAGAGTTTCTATGGCAAGAAGGCCACACAGCCCACGCAACCAAAGAAGAAGCAGACCAAGAAGTTATGGAAATCCTAAACATCTACAAAGAAATTATAGAAAATTACTTAGCCATCCCAGTTCTCGCCGGAAGAAAAACAGAAAACGAAAAATTCAAAGGAGCCCTTTACACAACAACCTTAGAGGCGTTAATGCCCGACGGCAAAGCCCTACAAATGGGAACATCCCATCAGCTTGGTCAAAATTTCTCTAAAGCCTTCAACATAAAATTCCTCGACAAAGACGAAAAAGAAAGATACGTTTGGCAAACATCTTGGGGTTTTTCAACAAGAATGATAGGCGCCATGGTAATGGTTCACGGCGACGACAAAGGATTAGTATTGCCTCCAAAAGTTGCACCGACCCAAGCGGTCATAGTTCCAATACCCTACAAACATACTGATTCCACGGCAATATTTGCAAAAACTAAGGAAATCTATGAAAAACTGAAAAAGCATGGCATATTAGCGGTTCTTGACGACAGAAGCGAATACACACCTGGATGGAAATTTAACGAGTGGGAACTTAAAGGCGTGCCAATAAGAATAGAAGTTGGTCCTAGAGACCTAAAACAAAAGCAGGCAACATTAGCAAGAAGAGATACCTTTGAAAGAATTGCCGTAAAAGAAGAAGAAATAGCGAATGCGGTAGCGAAACTGTTGGAAGAAATACAGAAGAACCTCTTTAATAAGGCGAAAAAATTCTTGGAAGAAAACATAACTACAGTAAAAACTTACGAAGAATTCAAAAAGACATTAAAGGAAAAAGGCGGATTTATAAGGGCTTGCTGGTGCACCAATTCTGCATGTGAAGAAAAAATAAAGGAAGAGACTGGCGCAACCATAAGAATAGTGCCTTTTGAAAGAGAGAAAATCTTCTCAAAATGCATCTATTGTGGAAAAGAAGCGAGGGAAGTTGTTTACTTCGCCAGAGCCTATTAAAATCAGATAGTATAAGTTAAGGTGTTATTGTGTAGTGTGTTCTTTAATGGTGAAAATGAAGGTTCTTGAGTCTGCTGTTGTTTTGCAAGCCGGGGCCACTGTAAAAGGCGATAAGCCCAGAGTAAGGAAAGTTTAGCCAGACGCCTTCATCATCGCCAAGGCTTAAGGTATGTTCAAAAATGGGTCCATATGGAAGACGAAGAGACTCATGCCACTCGGAGGTATAGTCAATCCCCTTCCTAGTATTAGCGGTACCAACTACTCTCAAAGTAATGCTATCTCTTCCAGAGAAGGGTGAATCACTAGCATTTTCACGATACGTGTAAATATCAACACCTATTCCGACGGCAGCTTCACCATTAACATTTGTATTTTCAACTCTTTCATCAATACCTTCTATTGTATAAGAAGGTCTTTCCATTTCCCAAGTGGAAGCAAATGCTGGGCTTATTAAGACTAGAGTCATTATAACCGCAAGTATAGAGCACACACTTTTCATGATTACCCATCATTTTCAGATTGCGACACTGTTACATCAATTAGGTAGAGTCCGAATGATGCAGCGCCCCATAAGCGATAGCGAAGTTGAATGACCCATAAACCACTGAACTGAGCTTTCACGCACATTTCTTCAACTACCGGCCCATTCGAGCATGAATTTGACACCAAATTTCCATAAACATCGTAAAGATACAGGTCGATATCCAAGTAAGGGGGTTGCGGCGTCATTTTTATATTAATTGTTTGTTTAGCCTCTAAATGAACGGCGTAGCAATCTTCTGGATCATCAGGCCAGTGGACGTATCCGAGATAGCTTCCTGAAGTTATTGTTCTTGTCGTTTCAAAGCTGCATCCACTGTCGATTCGCATAAAAAGGTGTATTGGAAGGATGATCCTTTCATATTGTGCTCCGTTATAGAATAAAATCTCCGAAAAAATCTTTAGCAAATGTTCCTCAGAGTTCAGATCATTAAACACCCAGTATGCTTGCATTTGGAGATAACATAATGTGTTAGAAACTTTAACCACCATGGATGCTTCACTACCATTTGTACCAATATCTGATATGTGTGTAAGGGTGGCATTAAATAGAGTCAGCCCAAAATAGTCGTCAAGGTATATAGTCGCGTTTCCGTCTGTAGGACTATGTTTAATAGTTATATAAGAAATGAAGCCTTGTGTAACTGAAACGTTAATGCACACACTGTAGACTAGACCAGACCTATCAAAAAAAGGGCCTTCCAAAGCATTCTCACGATAATGCAATACAGGAACGCTCATGACAATAGAAACCCCATCAACCTCGTAAGTATTTTTAATCTCTCTATTACAAATTTCACACATAAAATAGGATACATGCGTTGAATATGTGGGCCTTTCCATTTCCCAAACAACAGCATCTACATTAACCGTTTCCACTGGTTGGGGTTCTGGTATTATTCCCGTTGTTTTCAGTGTTATTAATAGGCTTATTGGTAGGATGATTACTGCAAGGGTGACAGTTAGCCATTTTCTTTTGGCATTAAACCCCAAAAGTTAGCACCGCAAACACAATTATAGGTGCACTACCCTTTTAAAATTTTCGAAACTTCTGATACAGAGGCTTAGTATAGAACAAAATTCCAGCCTGGAATCAAACAGAAAATGCAATAGTCAAAACTTCAACAAAAGCTCCAACAAGCAAAAATAAAATTACCAAAAAATACACACACTCACATTCCTTTAACATCCTCTTTAACGCATCCCGCCTAGACAGCCCCTCCCCTCCATACATCCAAGCTGGCTTAAACCAAGAAGCACCCAAACATGTCCCAGCCAAAGCAGCCAACACCCAAGCCTCACCCTCAAAAACAAACGTAGGCAACACAATCAAAAACACTGAAGTTGGCAACTGATAGAGAAGCAAACCCCACAAAACCGCCCTCACCAAAAGAGCAACAGCAGACAAAGGAAAAAACACTAAACCTGGCAACGTAACAAAAACAAAGGCACTTAAAACCAAGTTAAAAAGAAAAACTTTGAAAAACAACCATGACAAATTTTCACCCAGGTAAGGCACTAAAAATTCTGGAAGCTGCCCTTCATAAGGCGGCGGCACAAAAAACAAAGAAGCAACAAAAGCCGTTACAAATAGAGAACAAAAATAAACAGCATTCAAAAACGCAAACAATTTCACCCTCCTAGAAAAAACATAAAAACAAAACTGAAAAAAGGTCTTCATTTAAACCTACTCTTCAAAACTATTTTACTCAAAAAGATTAATATGCTTTTGAAGTTGCTTGGCAACATCCTCTAATCCCAACTTTTTCAATGTTGTTTTTGTTGGAATTCCCCTTTCATCCAAGCCTCGTTTTTTGTAGTATCTCCGCAACATAATATCATACTTTGTTCTGTCAAGTTTTGCGCCTTTAAAAGAACCCTTAGTTAATGGTTCCTCGAACCATCTTGCTGGTGGAAAGTCCATTTCTACACTCCATTTTTTGCCATACTCCCGAATCCAGAAAGCCCGAATCAAATTGAAAATTCTGTCAGCAATAAAATTCAACTCTTCCCAACCCATTTCCAGTCCGGTTGCTGCATGCAAAAACTTTGTATACCATTCGAGTTCGAAGCCAAGCTCAACCCATGGAAGCCTACAAACAGTTAATGACTCAAAAACTCCTCCGCGGATGCGTTGAAGTTCTATAACCTTTTCAACTTTTTCTTCGCTGTAGCTTTCACGTCCAAACTTGACTTCCCATGAAATAACCCATGCATCTTTGTGGTGGGCGCCTATAGAACTTGTTGCATAAGCCAAAGCCATAGCTGGAGCAGTGTGGCAATCGTAAGCGGAAATTTCTAAACCTTTCACATGCATAGCCCAGCGGTTCGAATTCTTGCCGATTTTCTCAGATGCAAAGCGGACTCCTTCGGCTAAAAGGTTGCCCAAGCCCCGTCTATGGGCTATGTCTTCAATCAAACCTTTAGTTTCCTTAAATTTTCCCCAAGAAACCTTTTCTTCAATCAAGCCCTTCTCAGAGGCTTCCATAGCAAAGCCAATAACATTGCCTAAAGAAATTGTGTCTAAGCCCAATTCGTCAGCAAAACGGTTAAGGGCTGCAACCTGTTTTAGGTTGCCCAATCCTATGTTTGAACCCAGCATTGCAACATTTTCATAATCAAGTTCAGACTCTTTCCTATCCGAGCCTTTGACAACATTGCCGCATGTCATGTTGCATTGAGGGCATCCACGGTTTGAGGTTTTAATTTTCTCCATGCTAAAACCGCCTATGGCTTCCGCCTTTTCAAAAACGCCCTCACGATAATTATAGGTGGGGAGAACGCTGTTTTCTTGACTCCACTCAATAGTCATCATTGTACCTTGTCTTTTCCAAAAAGCATAGTTGGGCTTAGTTAAAACCTCCCTGTATGCGTCAGCGCCTAACTCCTTAATTTCCTTCGGATAAGCAGCAGACAAACCGCCAGAACCAACAAAAACTACAGCCTTCAAATTTTTGGAACCCATAACAGCACCCATTCCCGGTCTTCCACCAGCCCGTCCTTCTTGGCAAACTACATTTGCAAACTTGACAAGATTTTCTCCTCCGGGACCAATGCACAAGATTCCAGCAGTAGATCCATAAATTTCTCTTAGCTTCCTTTCAGCTTCAAAGGATGTTATGCCCCAAAGGTCTTTTGCATCCAAAAACTCTGCATGCGCGTCTTGAATTAGAAGAATTATGGGCTTTTTTGCTTTACCCTCAACAATTACAGCGTCATAACCAGCTTTCCGAATCTGAAGAGCAGCATAAGTTCCAACATTTCCATCACCATAACCCCCAGTCAAAGGGCTCTTTGACGCTACGACCATTTTGCCACTGCTAGGCAAGGAAAAACCAGTTAATGGACCCGCAGCAAAAACCAATTTGTTTTCAGGAGATAACGGGTCAATTCCAGGTTTAAGCTCATCCCACAAAATCTTGGCAGCAAATCCCCTCCCGCCCAAGAAATCTTTTGCAAAGCTCACACCATATGGTTTTGCGACAGCTTTACTTTTACTCAAGTCCACATACAAAAGCTTGCCATTCCAACCATACATAATCAAAGCCACACTCCAAAATGGCTTATAATTTATGTTTATAAGCAAATAAAATTAGTGATGAGAAAAGGTCCTAAATTACCAGTTTTTCCGGTTCCACACGCCTATTTTTCAAACCTAAATCGCCAATCTTGAATTTTCTATCTCCATAAAGCAGAGCATACTCCTCCCCATCATAAAGCGCTGCTGCAATCCTACCTATGGCATCAGCCTTCATTATCCCGCTCCCGCTAGCGCCACCAACAACCATCAAACCATTCTCTTCAAAAACCAAAGGCTGACCATCCAAAGTGTTAATTTCATACAAACCAGCAAAAGCCGAAAAAGGTTCACAACCAACAAACTGCGGAAAATATTTCACAGCAACCTGATACAACCCATAACGATAAAAGTCTTCTTCAGGTTCAGGATTATCCTCAATTTTAAAGGCTCTTGGAAAATCGTCAGCATAAGCCAACCAAAAAGCTTCCTCCTCAGGCGCTGGACGAATATAAGAAGAAGGCTTTGGAAAAATAGTGAAGGGCAAACAGCCAGCACTCGTAAATTCCTTCGTGTAAAGAAGCTTTTTAAGAGCCTCAGTTTTTGCTTTAACTGAAAAAACTTGCCTTTTCTTGGCTTTGATGAAACATTCAATTCCAATAGGGTCAAGAAGTTGAGGAATCCAAGCTCCAGCCGCAATTATCGTTTTCTCAGCCCTCACCACACCTTTAGTTGTTTTCACGCCCACAACGACAGCATCTTGCCAAAAATATGGTTCGCCAGGCATACCAAGAGGTTTACAAGGCTCAACAATAATTTCCTTAACTTCACTATTATACTGAATTTTGCCGCCCAACCTAAGAAATTCAGACTCGTAAAATTTCACAAGAGAATCAACATCAAGCAAGCCAGCCTTGGGAATCAATATTCCCTTGTAAACATCACCTAAACCCATCAACTCTGCCTCTTCATCACCAGCAAAATTCGTCCGAATACCAAGCTTTTTAGCCAACTCCTCCGCATCAAACTCTTTATATTGAAAACCTCTACCAGCCAAATCTTTTAAAACAGGAAGCATTCTACCATAGCGCTCTTCATCAAAAAGCCACAAATAACCAATCCACCTCATCTTCAAATCAAAACCCAAATCTCTTTCAATATGCTTATAAAATTCAACAGAAGAATCAGCCAAAGCAAAGTTCGTGCGAGAATAAAAGAAGCAACGGAAAGCTGCAGCGCTTTTGGCTGTGCTACCTTGCCCTGCAGCACCCAACTTATCCACAACCAAAACATTCACACTCGGATTTCTAACTTTAATATGATAAGCTGTGGACAAACCCAAAATTCCAGCACCTACTATTAGTGCATCATATTCATGCATCCATTTTCCTCCATAGTGCCGGAGTCAGATAATCACCACCAAACAGATTTAAGCCTAACGTTTGCAAGAGAACACTTATTTATTGCTTAGAATATGAGATACAACAACACATATACGGATAGAGGGAGTAAAATGCGGGCATTAAGCAATGCAAAAGCAATTTCAACTCTCACCCTCATAATTCTTATTTTAATATCTGCAATAATCGGTGGTTTAATCTCTTACCTATTTACAATAGCCTATTACACCGAAATGCCTCCTGGAACAACAGTTACAATAACAGGAGTATATTTTGACGAAAAAAATGCAACCGCATTCAAAATTGGCGTTTTGAACCCGTCCTATTCGCCAACAGATGCAACAATAACAAAAATCGCTATTAGCTTAAATGGAAAACCAGAACTATATGAAATTTTAGAAACGGATCCATCCGTTGTAAACGGAACTATTATTCAAAAAGGCAAAATCCAAAACTTCACATGTTCTCTGCTTCGAGTAGAAGACACAAACATGACCTGGGGGGAGTTTGCTGCCAAATTTGCTGGAGAAACTATTATTGTACATGTGTTCTCTTCCGATGCTCCTGCGGCAAACATGAAAGCTATTATGCCTCTGGTGAAACTTTATATCACTAACACGGACTTTGATCCTAAATTTTCTTTTAAAAAGTTTAACATCACCGTACTTAACGATCCTAATTCAATAATTAATTTAACAATAACTAAAATAACGGTCACTGGAGTCGACTTGGAAAGGACATCCCCGGAACTCCCTCAAGTTATTGAAAATGGTACATCTATCCATTTTGAATTCCTTGGAAGTTGGCATGGAGTTAGAAGCACCATACTTGGATTTACAACGCAGGAAGGGTACATGTTTTCTAGAGCTATTAACTTGACACAAACATACACAACAATTCAAGATGTAATAATAGATGAAGACCATACTGACCACTTTAACGTAACAGTTTCAAATCTTGCCGAGTCAGCTAACCATGTAAATGTTACAAAAATAACTTG
>JARYMR010000109.1 GCA_029907045.1 Candidatus Bathyarchaeota archaeon | reverse complement strand
TTCTATAATAGTTGCTGGGCGCATTATTTCTTTCCCATAATTTGGCGAACGTTTCCTATCTTCTATTGCAAATACATAGGTCATACCAGCCTTATAACCTGTAAAACCCAAAAGCCTAGGAGTTTCGGCCACTATTTTTGGCCAAAAGCGGATTCTAGCCAATAACCTTTTAGCACGTTTCCTAGGCAAATAAGCAAGGGAACCGTGTTTTGGCGCGTGAGTTTTTCTGTGACCCATTGTTTTTCGCTTCGCGTCTTTTAGGAATGAGAATAAGGGGTTATAAACGTTACCGTTAAAGGCTAATTTTTGGAGCGGAAATTATCCAATACGGATAGGTCCTCTCTAGGTTTTTGTTTTAGTAAATGTTATAAAGTGAGGGATAGAGTCTTTTAGGGGTTCGGTGTGTCAGATATTGCGTTTAAAGTTGCTTTTGCCCTTTACAATTCTGGATGCTTAAAGTTTGGCACTTTCAAGATTAAATCTGGAGCCTTAAGCCCCTACTATATTGACTTGGCATGTTTACTTTCATCACCAAAAGAGTTATCCACCGTTGTCGACATGGCAGCAGAAAAAATCAATGGCATAATGAAAATTGAAAAAATAGACAAGTTAGCCTCCATCGAGTTAAAGGGCGCTTTAATCTTGCCAAGCATAGCATGCAAGGTAAATTTGCCGTGCACCATAGTCAGAAAAGAAGATAAGACCTACGGAGTTACGGGAAGAATTGCAGGAGCAGATGTGATTAGAGGTGAAAGCCTTCTATTCTTTGATGATGTTGTCACTGAAGGATTGTCCAAGCTTGAGGGCATAAAGGCATTAGAAATTCACGGGGCGCATGTTAAAAATGTGATGGTTGTAGTGGACAGAGAGGAAGGCGGTAAAGAAAACCTTGAAAAGTTGGGTTACAAAGTTCATGCCCTTGTAAAAGTTTCAGAACTTGTTGAAATTCTCTTCAAATCAGAACATATTCCAAAAGAGCAAAGAGATGCTGTCTTGAACTACATCAAAAAGACGCCAGAATTAGTTCACTAACTAACGTTTGACATAACATTTGAAGGCCCATAAAATAGTCTATTAATCTATGTCCTTTCATCTAAATAACAATAACCAGCATCTACTTTCCGACGCATTTCTTCAACCCATTTGTCGATACCCATAGTCTTAATTTTCTTTATTCCTTCTAAGGCGTGAAGCCCATATTTTTTAAGTTTTTCACACTCTTCAATTTCAGCGCATTCTGCACAAGTAGTATAGCTTTTTTCCCTACAACAATTACGAACCGCGCAATTGGGGTCTCCGCCATCAGCCACGCATCCTGGGCATTCACCAAAGATTTTAACCCAGCCATCCAAAACCTTTTCGTATTCTACATAATGCTGAAAAGCTGGTTCCCATGTAGCTAGTTCTCGAGTAATTTTGTCAAAACCATATGCTTTTGTAACCTTTCGAAGATTTTCAACAGCTTGTCTTATTTTTCCTTGATATATTCCACAAGCACCACAGTATAAACCGCAATATCCCACCAAATTTTTGTTAGATTCTTTCAACAGAAGACACCTTCGCATACTGCTAGCCATAAAGGTATAATTAAGCTTTCTTAGAAAAAGGCAATTTAAAGATTCAAGACACGTTTAATGTTGAAGTATTACGTTTAGTATTTTTTGGGCACATTCCCTTGGCTTAAATTTTGTAGTATCGATAGTTATTTCTGGATTTAATGGTGGTTCATAGGGTTGTCCAAAACCGGGAACGGTTGGCGCTTTTCCTTGTAGGGCTTTGGCGTAGATTTGTTTTGGTGCTTGGTAAGTTTTTCCTCTTTTAGCTTCACGTTCCATACAAACCTCTAAGGAACATTCCAAATAAGCTTCTATAAAACGTGAGATTTGTTTTCTGGCGTTTTCTCGGTAACGTCTCAAATTACCAGTGGCGTCAATCACAACATTTACGCCATTTTGCGTTAACAATTTGGCAATGTAAACAAGTGTGGAATAAACTATATCACGCTCTTCCAGCGTGTAAGTTGGCTTTGGAGTTAAAACCTTGCGTAAGACATCTGAAGCCAAAAGCTGAGCGTTAATGCCGTTTTCTTTAAGAATTTTAAGCAACGCTTCAGAAACAACGGATTTACCGCTGCCCGGCAATCCAGTAATCCAAATACACCAGCCTTCTTTAACCATGGACCGCACTCCAACAAAAATAATTATGGCGACAATTCATGTATAAATCCTCTCAAAAACTCATATTCCCTTATCTTAAACAAATGGCTCATGCATTTGCAATCTGAAGAACCAAAACTTCGCAAGGGAACACCCATTTCACTTACATGTTTCGCCACCTCACACTCACTAAAGGATTCTTGCATTGTAAAAACCTTCAAAACATTCACGTTGCTATTGCTAAGCAAATAGTCTATGTGCCAAAATTTTGGCTTATTCTTCCTAAAATGCCGTTCAATCCTTTTACTTAAACCCTTTTTGGCTGAACCCACATAAGCGTAAATGCCCTTGTCAAAATTCACTTTTCCCAAAGCGCCTACATTCACGTTAATGTTTTTGTTGACTTTGATGATTAAAACATATACGCTGTTCACTATGCTCATCCATTTAGGAATTGTTTTGGGGCGTGTACCATTTCAAAATTTCGGCAATAGCCTCATCAGAATACCCCATCTCTTTAAGTTGCCTCTTCAAATCCTCGATTAGCTCATCATTCAAATCAGGCGCCACAAACAGCAAAAATCAATCCAAAACTATTTATCCTTTACCCTCAATGGTTTAAGCCATGCCAAACCAAAAACTACTCCACCACGTAACCTTTTGTGGGTTATACTGTAAACTCTGCGCACAACAAAGCCGCATACCAAGACAAGCCGCCCAGTTAAAACAAAGCCTCCACGAAGAAGGATTTGACGACTTTTATCAATATGTGCCAGAGATGAAAGAAGTTTTTCCGCTGTTCTGGCAGTTTCTGCAAAAACTCGCAAAATTTGACTGCAACTGCCGAATGGGAAAAGGCGGACCGCCAGACTGCAAAATCCGCAACTGCGCCAAAGAAAGAGGCATAGAAGTTTGTCCCAAATGCAAAGAGTATCCATGCGCATTTATTGAATCATTAGCGGAACATTACCCAACCTTAATCCAAGATGGAAAACGCCTGCAAAAAGTAGGCATAGAAAAATGGGTCAAGGAGCAAGAAGAAAGGGCTAATCGTGGAGTAGTTTACGCGGACATACGCTACAAAACAGAGAACTAAATTTCACTAATGTAGGAGTTTACAAGTTCTAAATCGAATCTTTCAAAATGCAAAACATTCCTTACGAAGTTTAGAAGTTTTATGCGAACATCCTTGTTTAGGTTGGGATACCAAATTGGTGAAGCAACAACCAATCCACGCCATGCATAGAAGGGCTGAACAACCTCGAGAATTTCCCAATCATCCGTCTTCTCTAAATAGTTTTTCCAGAATAGATGGAACAAACGTTCAAAAACTCCAGTTAACTCGCCATACTTTTGCAGAGAATAAAAGATGTAATTAATTGTCATGGCGGTAACATCATCTGCGGGTTCGCCCCATTCGCCTCGGCTGCGGTCTAAAACTGTAAAGTCCGTGCCTTCGCGAAACATGACATTCCAAGGGTGAAAATCGCCGTGCACTTGACTGAGCCTATGGGCTTTGCGCTTAAGTCTCCAACGCCAAACGGTGCAGTCTCTTTCGATATCAATCAGATTTGACTCGGCGACAAAATCCAGTTCAGGTGGATAACTATCCAGCAAACCCATGATGCATTCGCCATGTCCAATAAGTTCACGGGCACGTCTAACATAAAGCCATGGAGCATCCCGCTTAATCTTATGAATTTCAACAAGATAATCCGACAAGGCTAAACAGCGCTGCTCATCCAACTCGCTTAACTGTCCAGTCTCTTTTAGACGATCAAGGTCAAAATGGTATAGTTTACCGTCAACAAGCTCAGTTAAAATGAAAAATTCGCCACAATTACCCAAAGATTTCAAACCTTCGCCATTTACAGTAAAAGCGCCAACATCAATTGAACGCACATGACGCGGTAACTCATTAAACGCGGAATGCTGCCAAAGCAGAATTTGCGCCCTATCAGAGAAATAATCATGCCCAAAACCTTCAGAACGCATAGTCTCCAAAACAACCTGCTTAGTCACACCATTAACCATAAACTCGATAACATATGGAACGCCGTAACCAAAACCTTTCAAATCCTTTGAAGCTTCAGACTTTTCAGAACCAAGCCGCCAAACTCCACAAATCGCCACATCAGCATTATACAAAGAAGATAAATACTCTCGCAAAACACTTTCAGAAACCTTTAGTTGATGGTTACTTCTTTTTGCTGCCATCCCACTTCACTCACAATATAATGTTTCGCCACAAATTAAGGTTTAAGGTGAAAGCTGTACTTAAGTATATAAGCAATTAAACATTTGAGTTTCAAAATGTATTCCATGGCGATTAAAAATGAACATGCTCATCCAAAACGGAACCATATTGACAATGCATGGAAAAGTTATCCGCCAAGGAGCTGTCGCAATAGAAGAAGAAACAATAATTGATGTTGGAAAAACCCACAAATTAAAAAGAAAATACAAAAGAGGATACGAAAAAATAG
>JARYMR010000108.1 GCA_029907045.1 Candidatus Bathyarchaeota archaeon | reverse complement strand
TATAATCCCTTTCTGAAGGTTTTTTGCTGGGCTGTTTAGCTTCTGGTATTTGCGGTAGTGGAATTGGCGGCGGAATATTCAATGTTTTAGATATTATTACGGATTCTATGAATACAACGTTAGAAATTGACTGCACTATAACAGGCGGTGGCGGCTTTTTCTCCTCATAATCTTTGTAGATTTTTTCAATATCGCTTGCGTCTCCAACCACGTAGGCTTTACCTTTTAGGCTTATCTGAGCTATAGATGGGTTAAAGCTAATTGTTAAAACGAAGGGAACTTCTAAAGCGTCGGGTTTTTTCTCCATTCCCAAAAGGTTTAGGTTCGTGTTTATTTGGACTGGTGGAATAGGTTTTCGAAAGTCCCAAAAACGTTCGGCTGAAACATTATTTATGGAAACATTTACTCTAATCATTTAATCTCATCTGAAATTATCACGTATTCGCATGATTTAAAGTTGTTCACTTCTCAGCAGGCTTGTACCGCGTAAAACCACAATGTCCACAAGTGTATCTGTCGCCATGGTCAGCCATGAAATATCCAGGTCCACATCTTTCACATGTTGGACGTAATCTTACAACTTTATCCTTTTCAATTTTGTATAATGAGAAAAGCCCCTTTTTCCTTTTCTTTCTCTTTTCAGCCTTGGCTACTTTTTGAGCTTCCTTTTTCTCTTCTGGTGCTTCTTCTGCTTTTTCGCTCATGTTTATCCCTTTTCTTCTTCCTTTGGTTTTTCAGCAGGAAAATTCCGCTTAATAATATATTCGGGTTCGATAAGTCTTAACTGCTCAAGAGAATCATAAACATTTACAATTCCAACGGCAGCATTTGTCCCAGTCTTGGTTTCAAATTTTTTGATAACAACTAAATCTATATCAGCTTTTAATGCGCTAGCCAGAGCCTTCCTAACCTCCACTCTAGGTGGCGTGCTGCCAGTCTGCGTGTGTTCCACTTGAAATTCTACTTCTCTCCTTTTTAGTAATGGATTCGTTTTGTCGGAAATTATCTTAATGTTCATGTTAGTTCCTCAAATGCGAAGTTGATTGATATCATTCCTTCTTATTTAGTTTTTCGAATGGTTTCCATTGCTTTCAAAATTTCGGAGACCTCAGCTTTTTTCTCTGGTGTGACCTTAACTATTACTATGCCTTCATAAGGTTGTCCGTAAATAACAAAAGCGCTTTGGGGTGCATGCAGAACAGCGATGAGGGTTAATAGGTCTTCTTCCCCATCCACAATTATTTTGACATTACAGTTGCTTTTTAATGCCTCTTCAATAGCCTTCACAGCCTCTTCGGTTATTGTTCCCGGCGGATTTTTGACATGGATAATTTTTTCTGCCGTTGTTGGGATTGGCTGAATGCTTCTTCTCATCACTTTGTTATCCACTATCGTCAGTTGAGGCAATACATGATTTTCTGTGATGTTTTTTGAAACAGTGTCTCCAACAGAAATTATTATTGAAGGCTTCTCTTCCCTTATCATGTCCAAAAGCTTCTTCATTGTTCCAGTATATGAACCTCGAATTAATGTACCTAAGGGTTTCTTAAGTCGGATGCGCAACTCTGGTGTTAAAGCGTATAAAATGTTCATCTATCTGACCTTTAATGCGTAACGTCCTTTTTCTTTAATGTTCATGGCTTTAGCAATAGCTGAGTTTTCCGGGTCGAAAACTATTACTATACCGCTGAAGTCGTCGCTTAGCGATGAGGTTTTGCATTTTGGGCATATGTTTTCTTTTGTTATGAAATGGCATGTTACACAAGCTTTTTCGCTCATTCAACCACCTATCCCTTTTTGGCTTCTTTTTCTGAAGGTTTCTCTGTTTTCTTCTTTATTTTCTCCACATCCTCATCAATCCACTCCAACTTGCCGAGAAAAGGCTGTCTTGCTGTCACGCCTATCTTCCCTGAACCTCCCGCTCTTGTTAGCGAAACTGCTGTTATTCGAACACGAACTTGATCACCACTCGCAAGTTTTCGCTTAGTTTCCTTTCCAAATAAGACTCCTTGTTTCTCATCGTATGAAATAAAATCATCCATAAGTTGCGAAACATGTAATAAAGCATCAATGGGACCTATGCGCACGAAGGCGCCGAAATCAGCCACTTCTACAACTTCTCCTTCTACAACTTCCTGAATTTTGGGATAGAATGTTAATAGAGAAAAGGTTACCTTGTGATATGCAGCGCCGTCGCCGGGAATTATTTTTCCAGTAGGGCTTACTTTTACTTCGGTCACAGCTATTACGTATCCTAATTCTTCATCTACAACTCCTTCATATTTTGCTTTAACTTGCTGGTAACCCACCGCCTCTAAGGGGTTGCCGAAGGTTTCGGGTGGAATGCGAATTGTATCTTCTAATGTTATAAGTTTAAACAAGAGGTTATATCCTCCCGTCAATTTCTAAATGCGACTTTTGCCTCACATAAATAACTGGCACATTTATATCTCTTAGCCTCTTTCGCAATAATTTATCATTCGTAAAAACTGGGCAATTCCATTTTTTAGCAGCTTCAATAACTGCCTCATCAGGAGAAATTGCGCCTTCATCATTAACGTTAACTAACTTACATTTTTCAGCAAGTTCCAAAGCAAAAGAAGCGTTTTTCTTTATTTTCGGAGAACCCTCACTTGCTAGTTTTTCAAGTTCACGTTTAATTGGCAAAAGCAAAATGGGCTCAAATTTCCTATTCAAGATGTTTCGTAATTCTTCAAAAATATCAATTTTGAATTGAAGCGGAACAAATAACGCATTTGAATCTAAAATTATTTTTACCGCATTTTTGTCTGATCGTGTCATTTACTTTATCATTCCGTATCCGATGAGTCTCCATCTTCCAGCAATTTTTCTGCTTAGGGCAACTCTGGAACCTTTTTGTGCGCATACTGGCCTAGTAAGCTTGAGTGTAACATTTTCTCCCTTTACTGAAACCACCTTTCCAAGGGTTATGGCAGCGCCAACATGTAAAAGAAGGGTTTCATTCATGCCTATTCCTTCAACTTTCAAAAGTTCCTTCGTTCCAACCACACGCTCCAAAACATTTGTTTCTAATGTTAACTCCGACAAAGTTGGCGGCAGCATTCCAGGTTTTTCAGCAATGTTTCCAGTCAAGCCATCAGCTTTTGAAAATGATGGGTCCAATAGAGTTCCGACACCGACCAGTCCACCGCAATGAGCGTCATTTACGCTTCTTCCACCAGCATGCAAACTCACAATTTGGCTGAAAAGAGGATTATAGGCGCCTTTCCCCTCTTTCTCAAAAATTACTCCGGGGCGAATTTCAATTTCGTCTCCTACCGTAAATTTGCCTTGAAGTATTGTTCCTCCAATCACGCCGCCTTCCAACTTTTCAATTGGAGTGCCAGGCTTGTTAACGTCAAAGGAGCGGACAACATACATAAGGGGAGGTTTTGTTTCGTCTCTTTTTGGTGTAGGTATAAACTCTTCAATAGCTTGTATGAGAACATCTATGTTGACCCCACGCTGTGCAGAAACGGGAATTATTGGAGCGTCTTCAGCAATAGTTCCCTTAACAAAATTCTTAATTTCATTATAGTTTTCGTGTGCCCTTTTCTCATCCACAATATCAATTTTGTTCTGTACAATAACAATATTCTTTATGCCTATAATCTCGGCAGCTGCAAGATGTTCCCTTGTTTGTGGTTGAGGGCACGGTTCATCAGCAGCTATCACAAGTATTGCACCGTCCATTATTGCCGCTCCTGAAAGCATAGTCGCCATCAACGCCTCATGACCTGGAGCGTCAACGAAACTTATGGCTCTTACAAAGGTTGTTTTTGAATTACAGTTTGGACAGACTGGTTCTGTGGAATAGTTCTTGGGCAGTTCGCATTTTGGGCATTTGTAAATTGGCATGTCTGCGTAGCCCAATTTTATTGTTATGCCTCTCTTTAATTCTTCACTGTGCCTTGACGCCCAAACACCGGTTAACGCTTGCACCAATGTTGTTTTGCCATGGTCAACATGACCGATGGTGCCTATGTTGATTTCAGGTTGTTTTGGTATGGTGGTGCGCTTTTCTACGCTCATTTCTCTTTTCCCATAAATTTTACAAATTATTAGAATGGTTAAACCTATGCAAGCTAATAAATGTTGACTCTATGTTTCTTGGTCGCTTGTGGATGTTTCTGGTGCTTCTTTAGTTTCTTTTTCCTTCTCTTCTTTTGTTTTCTTTTTCTCTTTAGGCTTCTTTGGCTTCTCAACGATTTTCATGTTTACTTGAACAATTTCATCGGTTATTGTATTTCCGCGAATTGTTTTTCGCCTCCTACCTCCTTCGCTTTTTGGGTTAAATCCTACCCCTCCGCTAAGTATTACTTTTCTGCGAACTCCTCCATGAACGTTCGGTCTCATTGGAAAACCATCCTTATCGGAACCGCCCATAATCTGTAGTTTATGACCAAGCAAATCCACTATTGACCCATCTACTATATCGCCTATTTTCTTGCCAATCAACGGGAGCGCCCGAGTTTCTTCAAGTTCTATTGCCTTTGATGTTCCCGTTTCTGGGTCTGATACGATTACTTTGAACTTTGGCATGAAAGTTTTCTCCGCAGTGTTATGAAAGTTGAAATTCTCTCTATTAAGGATTTACGGAAATAATATGAGAGTGAAGGCTTTGCTAAACAATAGT
>JARYMR010000107.1 GCA_029907045.1 Candidatus Bathyarchaeota archaeon | reverse complement strand
CCAGTTTTAACCGTTGATGGTTCGCATGATTCCGCCCCAAACATCGTGACTGGAACAATATTAAATCCATTGGATAGTGCAAGATTAATCTATCATTTGCCAAGGCATGAAGGAGCATGCTGGAAAAAGCCAGAATGCTGCTATGTTTATGGCGTTCCAAACTTTAGAACTAGACGCAAAACTGAAGAGTTACTTCCAGCCTTTATGGAGCAAAACAAACCCACACCAGACCCTACGCTTTTTAACATTTTTGTTTTTCACATGGCTTTAGACCTTCAAAATGTTAAACCACCATACATGGAAGCTGAAGCTCCGCCTGAACTCATACCAGAAGGCTTCAGTTATTACGCTGCAGGACATGTGCACTCACCATATGTGGAAAATTTCAAGGGTGGGTTTCTGGTTTATAGTGGATGCACGGAAACAGTCAACTATGATGAAGCAAAAATCAAGAAGGGCTTCTATTATGTGAGGGTTGACGAAAATGGAAAAGTTTCACCCCAGTTTATAGAACTTCAGTCGCCCCGCAAATTTGTTGTTTTAGAACAAGATTTCACGGGCGTTACACCATCAAAAATTACCGAACTAGCCATCCAAATGGTGAAGGGGGCAGACGAAGAAGGCGCAATCCTAATCCCAATATTGAAGGGGAACTTACCAGCAGAGACAAGCCGAGCAGAAGTGGACATATCCCAAATTAGAAGTGCAGCAGAAAAAGCCTTGTTTGTGCATCCGTTGGTTTTACTGCGGGAAAGTGAAGTTTCAGAAGAAGTTGTTCGTTCCATATTCGAAAGCGAACTCAAAGATTTGAAGACGAAAGCCTTCGAATATTTCATGCAAATCTTCTCTGAACGCTACACTAGCGAAGAAGCTGAAAAAATAGCCCGCACAGCCATCCAGCTTATTGAACCATTAACCAAAAAGGAGGAGGAAAAAGTGAAACAAACCCTAGAGGAGTTGCTGCGATGAAAATTGAAATTGTTCACCTTGAAAACATCCGTTCCCACGTAAAATCCACAGTACCGTTCGCAAGGGGCTTCAACTGCCTCGTAGGCGGTTTGGGCTGTGGAAAATCCACAATATTATATTCAATAGACTTTGCGCTTTTCGGTGAACCCCTAGGAAGAAGCTACGACTATCTTCTCCGTGAAGGCGCAGAAACTGGAAAAGTCGCAGTCCAGTTTGTTCAGAATGGGAAAAGCTACAAAATATCACGGGGCTTGAAAAGGCATGGAAAGGGAATAAGCCAAGACTTTGAAGAACTAAAACTTTTCGAAGGAGAAAACCTAATTGCCAGCGTAAAAAGCGATGCAGTAGCCGAACAAATCAAAGCAATAACAGCCCTAGACAAAGACCTTTTCCGTGAAATAGTTTGGGTTAGACAAGAGCATCTAAAAGAACTTTTGGACGCCACACCCAGAGAGAGACAAAAACGCCTAGACGAATTGTTCGGTTTATCAGACTACGAGGTTGCATGGAGCAATTTGGCAGGCTACCAAAAAGAATACGATGTGGAAAGAAAAGTTTACGAAAAAGACCCCGACGTTGTTGGAATGGAAAAACTCAACATGGATTATAACCAGACAGTAGAGCAACTTGGAACCATCGAAATCGAACTGCAAGATTTGGCGAAAAGGCTCAACTTAGCCAAAAAAGCCCTTGAAGAGGCTGAATTAAGGCTTAAAAAACTGGAGGATGTGAAAGCCCAAATTGAAGAATTAAAACGGAAGGAAACCCAAACTCTTGCAAACTTAACAAACGTTGAAGATGCATCGGCTTCTCTTGCCGAGAAAATTGAAAAGAGAAAATTCGCCATTGAAAATCTGAAGCAACGCTTAAACAGCATGGTAACGCAGACAGAAGCCTATAAAACTAAGCTTAAGGAAATTGGAGTATCACCAGACCAACCAATGGAAACCATAAAACAATATTTAATGAGCTTTGATGAGCAAATCTCCAGCCTAAAAGGTGAACAAGAAGCAGCCCGCAGAAAAATGCGAGAAGACCAAAACAGAATTTCATCTCTTTCCACACAAAACCTCTGCCCATTATGTTTGCAGCCTTTAACGGGCGAATACAAAGACGGTTTAATGCAGAAAATTCAGATGGAAAATGACGAAAGACAAAAAACAATAAGTCAACTCCAACATGACATTGAAGAGCTTCAGCAGATAAAGAATAAGGCAAATGAGGCTTTCTCAAACCTTCAGACACTAACTTTAAGATTAGAAGATTTGAAGGCTCAAATTAACCAAGAATCCCAAGCGTTGGCAGAACTTACTAAAGAGTTTGAGGAAAAACAAAAATTAGAAAGAGAATTGCGAGCACAACTGGAAAATTTAAGAGCGGAAATCAGCAGATTCGACATCTCCGAGCTGGAAAATGCCAGAGCAAAAAGTAGACAAGCCCTTCAGCAATATACTTTACTTGAATCCGATTTAAGGGCTAAAGAAGAACAGAGGAAATATCTTGTCAAGCGTTTAGAAGAGATAAAAGAGAGAATAGACCAAGCGCAGCACAAGATTGAACGCATGGAAAAAATTGCAAAGGCTGTTGAAATCATCGGGAGCATCCGCGACGCCTACAGAAGCATTCAACCCAAACTGCGAAGCGAATTCGTGAAAGTCCTAAGAAACTTTGTCCAACAAGTTCTCGACAGCCTAGCCGGTGGAGAAGGAACTCCAATAAACGTTTCCATAGACGAAACCTACACGCCATACGTGGTAAGCGAGAGCGGCATGGAAAGGGAGGTTTCAAATCTTTCAGGCGGAGAAAGAACACTGCTGGCTTTCGCCTACCGCCTTGGACTAGGACAACTAATTATGCAGTCCAGAACAGGTCATGGATTAAGCATGCTTTTGCTTGACGAACCGACAGAAAGCCTCGGAAGGGAAGATGGTTCCATAGACCGCCTAGCCGAAGCCATTTCCCGCTTCAAAGCCATAGAACAAATAATCGCAGTTACGCATAGCGAAGCCTTTGCAGAAAAAGCTGAACACGTAATAAGACTTGAAAAAGAGGCGGACATAAGCAAAATAGCAGTGGAGCGATAATCTTTACCATGGGGAAGGATGACAAAAATAAATTAAAATGCCTAGATTTACAGCTATAAGTCTGAATCAGCTAAGCCTTTTTGGTTACTTTCTGTTTTCGATTATGTTTTCCAGAGTAAGTAGGAAGCGGCAACTGTCACACATTTGGTCTTCTTTTGTTGCGTCTCTTGTATGGCATTTGATGCATTTGGTTCGTTGGGTTGGGTTCTTTTTTTGCAGAAAGTTTTCTAACATGGTTTATCCAGAATAGATTTTTGTTTAAGCAGTTGCAATTATGATTTATGAATTTAAAATATAGACGCTGAGTAAAAGTTGTTTTGTTAAAACTTTTCTTCCACAACCATGTTTTCTAATACACCAATCCTTTCAATCTCTATCCTCACCACATCGCCAGCCTGCAAAAATTTTGGTTGAGGCTTTGTGGCGAAGCCCACGCCTGCTGGAGTTCCAGTTGCGATTATGTCACAAGGTTCTAAAGTCATTACTCGGCTTAGGTGATGTATGATTTCTTCGACTGTGAATACCATATTTTTTGTTGTTGAATTTTGACGGAGTTCCCCGTTGACCCACGTGCGGATGGATAAATTAGTCGTATCTTCAATTTGGTTTGTGGTGGTTATGCATGGTCCCATTGGGGCGAAGGTGTCGAAGCTTTTTCCTCTTGTCCATTGTTTGTCTTTAAACTGGATGTCGCGAGCTGAAACGTCATTCATTATAGTATATCCAAAAATGTAGGATTTGGCTTCTGAAACTCCAACATTCTTTGCTTTTTTACCCATGACAACTGCCAGTTCGGCTTCATAGTCAAGTTGGTTAACAAAACTTGGTTTAACAATTTTTTCAGATGGTCCAATTATTGCTGTATGAGGTTTTAAGAAGATTATGGGTTCATCTGGGATGGGCGCATTTTGTTCTGCAGCATGGTTTCTGTAGTTTAAGCCTAGGCAGATGATTTTTGGTGGAAAATTTATGGGCGCTAACAAGGTAATCTCATCTATAAGAAAAGAAACGTGCTTAATGTTGTTTTCATTGGCAGTTTCAATTAACTTTTCTGCCTTTTCAATGCCCTCAACGCCTAAAGTTACAAATTCCCCTAATCTTTTTGGAAGTTTCTCTTTTACGAGTTTAGCAAGTTTAGGCAAACATATTATTTTATCACCAATTAAAGCGCCATAATCTTCTCCTTTTTTATGGCGGTAGCGAACAAGTTTCATTATCCAACCTTCTTTTAGCTTGGAATAATGCCAATCCTTGTTACTGAAATGTCTCTTTCTTCAAGTTCGCGAATTAGCGGATTTATCCCCACGGAATCACTTGCAACATGTCCAGTCACTATGAGGTTTCCTATTCTGTCAGCCTTCAACTTTGCTAAATCGGCGGGGCTTATGTGAATGTAAATTACTGTTCCAATGCCATGTTTAAAGTATGTTTTTGCAATTTCATAACCGCCATTTGTTCCAGCGCCATGAGAAACCACAACTTTTCCAGCTGGGTTTTCAGGTTTTCCGAGGCGAATTTTTACGTCGGTTATGGCGTTTTTAAACTCTCGGAGCTCCTTCAAGGCGGAGACCACGTCTTTGACCTTTGAATTTTTCGTGATTTTGCTGTTTATTTTTTCGCTCATAATCCTTTTTCCCACTTCGTCTAATGGCGTGTGAATGTTCATGTAGGGCATTTTCAAAAGTTTTGCAACATCCACTGCTTGGGC
>JARYMR010000106.1 GCA_029907045.1 Candidatus Bathyarchaeota archaeon | reverse complement strand
CCGCCTAAAATGCACGCCCCTTTCAAGGGCTGAAGCAACTCGTGAAGCTACAACATAAGCGTTCAGTTCTGGAATTTCAATTTCTGAAACAGAAATCTGGGGGTTTGAAACTTTAAATTTCTCTTCCAATATGCTTGCAAGTTCCTTTATTGTTTCTCCGCCGCGCCCTATAACCAGTCCAGGACGCATGGCGTAAATTACTATGTGTGTTCCCAAGGGAGTTTTTGATATAGATACTCCACCGTAGCCTGCCTTTTCAAGTTTTTTCTGCAAAAATTCGTCAATTTCTGTTTTTTTCTTCGACTCTGTGATGAAATGTTGAACGGACGCCATTAGGTTTCCCCTGTTTCTGGTTGTTCTTCAAGGGCAAGTTCTATGTGACAGAGGGTTTCAAAATCTGGTGTAGCTCTTCCATGAGCCCGCAGCATATAACGTTTGATTTTCATTCCTGGATAGGCCGCTGCATGGATTATGCGCATTCTATCCGTGTCTAAGCCTTTATATTCAGCAGTAGCTTCTGCGCCTTCCAACAGTTTAAGGATGTGTTTTGCGGCTTTCACTGGATATCTGCCAGCATAAGCCTTTTCTAAGCCGTGGCGGTGTCCAGCTTTCTTCTTAAACCTTCTGAAGGGAACAGCTCTTTTTTTGGCTATGACATCCTTTAAGTATTGTTTTGCTTGGGATAGATTCATTCCATTAATTGTTCTGCATATTTCTCGTGCTGATTTATGGGATACTCTAACTTCTCGTCCGCTTGCCTTCACGGTTTTTTCTGGGTCTAATTCTTCTGTTATTGAGTATCCCCATTTTGGCACTTCGTATTCGCTCCAACTGTGCAATTGAACAGCGTTATAGCGATTTATATGTTTTCCGTTAGCTAAAGCAGTTTTTAGGCTACTTTACACTTTAAAAACAGTAAATACTGCAGAATCTAAATTCATTTCAGACGTAATCAGCTGTTCCTTGAAAGTAGAAAAATGGTAGATGAGCCCTTTTCTTTTGCAAGCAATAACTAGCAGTGTTGTCACTGTTAATGAGAGTGGAATGATTATTGATGGGAATTCTGGTATTATGTTAATTTCATGGGTTGAATGTTCATATGCGAAGTATATCCACCTGTGAGTGCCGTTGTCGTATAATGTGTAGTTGTTGTAAAGGACTGGGGTTAATCCATTGTCAATGATGACGGATATGGCGCTTACGTTCATTAACGTGTGGTGGATGGAGATTCTGCAGAAGCCGAAGGCTTGGTTGGTTGTCATGTTGGAGACATACATTTTGATGGTGTTGTTAGAATCGAAATATTCGAAGCTGTCAATGGTGGAGTTGGAGATTACATTTACCTTATAGCCCAAGAAAGTGTTGAAGCTATTAAACAAGCCCAATAGGGGATAGTTGTCTTGATTATATCCATCCTCATCTAATGTATGTGGTGTATCTCCTATTCCATCATGGTCCAAGTCGACTCCAGTGTAATTGCTCCAGTAGTTCCCCTCGAAACCATTATCCCAAAAGTTAACGTAATCAGAATATACTAAATACACGTGTTGGATGTTGTTTAGGAAATTGTTGTGATAGAAGCTGTTCGGATAATCTGAATAATCCAAGTATACGCCGTATTGGTTGTCTGCTATCCAATTTCCGTAGAGCGTGTTATTAAATGAGTCGTAGAGGTAGATGCCATATTCGCTGTCTGTTATTTTGTTTTCGAAAATTGTGTTGTTAAATGAATCGTCAATTTCAATTCCGTAGTAGGGATTTTCTAAAATGTTTCCAAAAATCACGTTATAGGAGGATTCTAACATTAAGTGTATGCCATGGTCATCGTTTGCAGTTATATTATTTCCAAACAAAGTGTTGTTGCTGGAGGATACGAATACGACGCCATATTCATTGGCTATTATATTATTGTTTTTTATTTTTGAATCGTTTGAGTATGCTAGTAAGATTCCTTGGGCATTATCTGTTAGGGTTTGATGTTCAACTGTTACGTTGACGCTGTTGATTATTGCTAAATACCCAATTTGTGGGTGCGTTACAGGATTTATCATTAAGTCTGTCTCGTTTACATAATAGTAGATTGGTTTATCATTTACAAGATTGGATGTATCAATTGAATTCATGAAATGATTAAATTCATCGCCCGAAACATCGAAGTTGTATGTGCTGTTTCTAATAGAGTTTTCAGATAGGCTGTTGTTGTAAGAGTGGTATAAGGTAAAACCAATGTAGCTACTGTTTGTCATAGTATTTGCGTAGATAATATTATCGGATGACGTGAAAAGGCTTATACCATTATATGTGTTTGTCACAAGGTTTCCACTAACGTTATTGTTTGAGGAATCCCAAATCGAGATTCCAGTACCAAGATTGTTCTCTGTTATGTTGTTGCCAACAATGGTGTTATAGTTTGAAGACCAATGTAGACTGATTCCGTCCCACATGTCTCCTCTTATGTAATTTTCTGAAATGAGACTATAATTTGAACCATACATGAGTTGAATGCCATATTCGCCGTTATTTGTCATGTTATTTCTAATTATGCGGGTGTTATTGTTTAATTGAAAGAGCAACATGCCTCCTTCATTGTTTTCCATTATGATATTTTCAGTTAGATTGCTGTTCAAAGTATACCGCAGGTAAATGCCAACTCCAGTGTTATTCAATATCTTATTTTGAGTGATGGTAATGTTTGAAGATGACCAAAGGTATATTCCAAAATCGAACTCTTTGATTTCTAAATTTTTAACCGTCACGTTGCTTCTCCCAGTAAGGTCTATTCCTCTTCCGGTTCCCGTTCCTTGAAGCGTCTTGTTTGCCCCATCAATTACAATGTTGTTCCGCTCCACAACAATAGAGCAATTAAAAATGTTGTCAGTAAACGTGTAAGTAACATTGTCTGAGCTGGTAATGTTTGGTGTGGGAGGGTCAATGGCGCCATTAGCCCTAATGTAAATAACGTCTGGACTCGCCTTTACAAGACTCATCCTTAGAAACGAAGCCAACATACAACAGAGAATCACTAAAAGAATCAAGGTCAAAGCCGATTTTTTCACATTAAACACCTATACCCTTTTCTTTAGATTAGTTTTTATGGATTTCGGAAGAAACCTTATAGAAAATCGCAGAAAACTAGAGGAGGAGGGTTCCTATTGGCTTGATTTTAAACCAAAAAATGATGCGATTTGTTTATGTTTAACCCTCTCATGCTAATATTCAGAACCAAAAGCGAAGTGAAACTAAATGAACACTAATAAGGGTAACATAACAATGTTGCATGGCGCCGGCGGAACCGTCATGCACGAACTTGTTAGGAATTATATTGTCAAGTATTTTGGCGGTTCTGGCAACGCCGAGGTTCCATTAGAAGCCTTAGATGATGCAGCAGTTGTAGGCGACATAGTATTAAAAAGCGATTCCCACGCTGTAAAACCCATATTTTTCCCAGGCGGAGACATCGGGCGCCTAGCAGTTTCAGGAACAGTTAACGACATTGCAGTTTTAGGCGCCGAACCATACGCTTTAACGTGCGGCTTCGTTTTAGAAGAAGGCTTAGCCCTAACAGATTTTGAAAAAATTTTGGTTAGCATGCAAAAAACATGCCAAGAAGCAAACGTAAGCATTGTGACAGGCGATACTAAAGTTGTTGAAAAGGGAAGTTTAGGCGGATGCATAATAAACACTTCTGGAATTGGCAGAAGAACCCAAGCCCTAGAAGAAAATTTTAGGGTTGTTAAACAATTTAGAAAGAATTTTAGTGCTGGGTGGATTCTGGACTCAAACCTCAAGGAAGGAAACAAAATAATATTGTCTGGAACCATTGGCGACCACGGCTTAGCCGTCCTATCAGCCCAAGAAGGACTAAGCTTCGGAAGCACCATAAAATCTGACGTTAAACCCCTAAACCGCTTAATTCAGCGCTTATTGGGCGAAGCGGGCGGCATAGTCGCAATGAAAGACCCAACAAGAGGCGGATTAGCCGACGCTCTAAACGAGTTTAGCGAAAAATCCAACATTGGCATACTAATTTACGAAGAAAAAATTCCCATAAGAGAAAATGTGCGGGCTGCATGCGAGATGTTGGGTTTAGATCCGCTTGAAGTTGGAAACGAAGGAAAAATAATAATCGGCGTTGTAAAAGAAAAAGCCGAAGAAATTTTAGACCTTTTAAGGAGAACAGAGGAAGGAAAAGAAGCGGAAATAATAGGCGAGGCAACAAAAGATTTCAAAGGTGTTGCCATGCAAACTGTTGTGGGTGGAAAAAGAATAATAGCCAGACCAATAGGAGACCCAATCCCAAGAATATGTTAACTATCTAAAATCATACAATTTCAACCGAATTCTATAAAACTAAAACGCATAGTTTTGTTGCTGCATCAGCCTAGAGAAATAAAGAAAAATGAGGATTTATGGTGGAGGCAATGGTGGTTGAGAAGGTGGTGGAGGTACGGCTGAAGGTGGCTTGATTGAGAAGAACGCAACAGCAACAAGTATCCAAGCTATTAGCATTAATATTGCACCGATAAAAATTATCGTTAAAATAGCGCCTATAAGCAGCAGTAACCCTGCAGTATCAAACATTTTCTCTCCAGACCTTAAAGCAAGCAGATTAAAAGATTTCTTGTAAAATATGGCTTCTATGATAACGAATATTACAAAAATTACCCAAATCACAATCACTGCCCCGATAAGACCCCAAATGTTTGTAAAGTCAGGCACTCCTCCCATTCCCATAGACAAGCCCATTCCAAGGAAAGCCATAACAGCCATTGCAATAAGCGCGATAGTTCCAATAATGCCGAATATGAAACCATAAAGTGCGTTATCAAATATGCCTCTTTCACCGTAAACTTCTGATAATCCTTTCATTGCTATTAACACAAGTATTATGCCTATAAGACTGAGTATGCCAACAAAGCCAGAAAAAGCACCCAATGAACCAATGGCAACTAGTATT
>JARYMR010000105.1 GCA_029907045.1 Candidatus Bathyarchaeota archaeon | reverse complement strand
CGCTTCTGGAGTCTAGCCCTAGCCTGTTACGCCACTAGGGGAGAAGGCACTCCAAAGTTTTGGGTTTTGCCACGTTTGGCTTCTGTTGGCAAAGCCAAGTTGCAGCAGTTAAGGAAGAAACTGTTAAAGCATCAAGTTTTAGGCGTATCAAGATGAAAAAGCGTAAGCGAAAAACAGAGTTTTTTAGGATTCGCCATTTTAAAAGGCGTTATGATGCCCGAGAAGGAAAATTCATAATAAACATTGCCTATGAAACGGCTGCTGAGCCGACGCCTCGCACTTTAGCGGTTGCTGAAGCTTTCGGTTTGGGTTTGGATGAGCATAGGCGTTTTGTGCTTTATGATAATGTTGAGTTGAAGATTGGCGAAAAAGACATAGTGTATATTACTGGTGAGAGTGGTTCTGGCAAGAGCGTCTTGCTAAGGGCTTTGCGGAGTGATTTGGGCGATAGCGCTATTGACTTGGCTGAAATCCAGCCAGAACCATACAAGCCCTTAATCGACACTGTTGGCAGAAACTTCAGCGAAAGTTTGGAACTGCTTAGCCGTGCTGGTTTGAATGATGCCTTCCTTTTTGTTAGGCGTTTTGGCGAGTTAAGCGATGGGCAAAAGTATCGTTATAAGATTGCTAAGCTTATGGAAAGCAATAAGCAGTGGTGGTTTGCCGACGAGTTTTGTAGCATGCTTGATCGTGATATGGCTAAGATTGTGGCTTTTAACATTCAAAAAATTGTGAGGCTGATGGGCAAAGCGGTTGTTGTTGCTACTACGCATACAGACCTTTTCGAGGATTTGAAGCCTTCTGTGCATATTCACAAGCGTTTTGGAAAGGAAATAACAGTGAACTATTATGCGAATGAGCCAGCAAAAGAATGCAGCCTAACAAGGGAGATGCATGTTGAAGAGGGCAGTTTTAGCGATTATAAGCGTTTAAGCCTTTTCCATTATCGTTCAAATCGGTGTCCGCCGCCACGTAAAGTTTTCGTTTTGAAGCGTGATGGCGAATTATGCGGAGTTATTGTTTACAGTTTTCCGCCGCCTTTCTGTTTTGGAAGAAGCAAAGTTTGGAGAGGCAGTTTCTCCGAACTGCAGAAGGATGTTAGCTTAATATCGCGGGTTGTTGTGCATCCAAAATATCGCACAATAGGCTTAGGCGTAAAGCTTGTTAGGAAACATTAGCCAAGGCTGGAACGCCTTATGTTGAGGCTTTGGCTGTCATGGCAAAATATAACCCATTTTTTGAGAAGGCTGGGATGCAGAAAATTGCTGAAAGCAAGCCGAGCCAAGGGGTTTTGTGGGCTTTGGAAAGGCTTTGCAATTTAGGTTTTAATCCAGCCATGCTTGGAAGCGTGGAACAGAATTTGTTAATGGTTAGGCGTGTTGGGAAGGCTGAAATTGTAAAAATTTTGGAAAAGCTTTCTAAACGGGAGGGGTCTGTTAGGAAGAGGCTTATGGCTTCTGGCGGAGCCTATCCAACGCATGGAGAGTTTGTGAAGAAGATTAGAGGGTTTAGCGAGATGGGTTTGGCTAAAGCTTTGAAGACGCTTGGTTTTTTGGCACAAACAAAAGCTTACCTATTTTGGAAAAAGTAACATTTTTGACGCAAAAACACGCCAATAGAGACCTACTCCCCTCTAGATTTTCAAAGTAAATCGAAAGTTTGGTATATGTTCCCTTAACGATGAGTAAGAGAAGTTGCGCTATTTCATCGGACATATTTTGCGCAGTCTGAGATGTCGCTGCCATAGTTGTTAATGTTTTTTGTCGTCAAAGTATGCGGAGTATGTGGAAGGGGAATGTTAGAAATACTAATGATATTATAAAGGCGATTAACAAAGTGAATAGGGTTTCCGGGATTTTGGATGGGCCTTTTATTGGGAACATGAATGGAACGTTATTTTTGTAGTTGCGGAACTGTTGTGAAAACTTTTTCTCGAGGCGTCTTTCTTCGTATTTGGCTAAACCAATGTATCCAGCAACTTGAACAAGCCACAAGCATATGGGCTTCAGCTGGTTGCCAAATAAGGTGAACACCATAACATTCAAACCGATAGTTATTATTATGATTCCAAGGTATTGCGGATGCCTAACTACGGAATATAATCCAGTTTTGATGAGACTTGCTTTCTTGCGTTCCCTTAAAAACTCGAATGCCGCAACTAAAAATATTGCGAAACCAACCATAGCGATCACTCGTCCAACCATAAACCCCCTTGCAAAAAGCATTAGATACACGTCCCTCTCAAGGTTAGGACCGTATCCGCGCATAAAATCAGTTATAATCCCTATCAAATAGAGCAGTAAAGGAACGAACATAACACTAATAGCCCAACCACCATAAACTATGCTTTGCAAAGAAAAAAGCAACGCCGTAACCAAAGCTTTAAACACAAACCTAAATTTCTCCTTGAACGTTGACAACAACAACCCCAAAATAAAACTATTCCTAAAATACTTAATTCTAATGTTTAGAACATATTAAAAACACCTACAAATATCCATCCCACTTCTGTTATGAGACATTAACAGAACAAGCTGAAGAATTTTATAGAAGCAATAACAACCAAAAACACAAGATTTTCTTTGCTACCTTAACTATAAAAGTGGGCACATCAACTATAATTTTAGGGTGATTACGGTGAACAGTGTCGATAAGGCAAAGCAGATACATGAAGAAGTAGACCAAATACTCAAAGGCTTAAGCATAGAAGACCAAGAGACAGTGCTCAAAGAAACTCACAATATAGTTGAAAGCTTGAAAAGAATAGAGCAAATAACAAGCAAAGTTAAAGCCAAGCATAAATAACGCCTATCTCTTTGAATATTATGGTCTAATGGAATTTGGTTTGGTGTAGCACTTTTTCCACATAATATTTAGTTACTTTTTCTGTTGTTAACCCAGTTTCCTCCTTTATTTTTGGCAAAATTTCCCGCCACAAACTTCTAACCGCCAACAATCTTCTCTCGAAATCCTTAACAGAAAACTCCTCAACTCGCATCGCTTCTTTTATTAGCCTCTTATAGCCTTTTGGAAGCCACTTTAGATTGTAAGAGTGGAATAGTCTCCATTTTGGCGCTGGCAAAAACTCCCTGTTTAAAGCATAAACAATCCTAACCAACAATTCAGTGGCATAGTTTAGGCAATAATGCGCAGAAACCAAATCACCCCGCTCAACCCAACATTCGGCAACGCTGCCCACGCCCTCCTTAAGCGGGCAACAATACCACTTAAGATATTCACCACAAAACACAATACGCCTAACCCAAAAGCTTTCAGAAACCCTAAACTTTTCCTTAAGCATGCGTTTAACTTCGCCTTCTGGGTCGAAGACTATTTTGGCTCTGGAAAACTCCCACCTATCAGCCTCATCAAACCTCCAACGCCTAAAATCTTCTATAAAATGAATTTCCATGTCTATGTCAATGCCAGAAGCCTTCGCCTCACTTAAACCAACATTATAAATGCGCCTCCGCAATCGCGCATCCCTCTTGCCAATGAAAACGGTTATGTCCAAATCTGAAAACCTATCAGCAAAACCCCTAACCAAACGACCCAACAAAACAATTCCACAAACACCATCAAAAGAAGCAATTTTCGAAACCAACCTTTCAGCAATTTGCCTAAACATTTTAATTCTGTTTTCTCCCTTCAGCCTAACCATTTCTAACAGCCCCAACTCCTTTTGTTTAATAGCGCATTTATGGTCTTCGCCAAATGTTGTATGGGCATTGGTTCCAGCAGTAGCTTCCACCCTTAAAGGCGCAATTCTTGCATTCTGGTCTGTCAAAAAGTTTCGGCTTACTCACTTCAAAATCACATTCCAATATAATATAATGGCGCACACACTTTTATTTTGCGCTTAACCGCAAACATTTACTTAGCCTAAGAATTTTGAATCCATAAAGTCTTTTGATTACGCATAGCTATGTTTTAAATATTGGAGTAAGTGTGCTAATTGAAAGTGGAATCCGCAGCCATAGCCATTCTCACGCTTTGCATATTCTTAACCTTCTACTTCTCCTTCCTATCCTTCCAATCCCTAGACGAAAACATAAAAAAACAACTAGTAACCCTCGCAATATACTCAATCCTAACGGGCATAATAATCCTAACAAGCCTAATAATCCACATAAGCATAAAAAAGGCGCTCACACCAATCGAAACTCAACTTAGAAGCTATGAAAACAAAAAATAATTTTGGCTATTCCCTTTTTCGGCTCCTTTTCTCATAAGCCTCCTTCTGTTTACTATATTCAGCATATTTTTCCAACAAACTCTTAACTTGCTGCTCCACAAACTCGTTCACGCTCAAAAAGGGCAAATCCATATCCCTAATCGCCTGCTGAACCTTTTCGCATTCATCCCTTGGAATCTCAATATACTCATAATCTTCCCTCAAAAAGCGGAGCCTCCAACGCACAGCATCTCTAATAAACTCCTCCCGTGTAGTGAAACCCAAATGCCTGTTCTTTTCAATAAAACTTTCAATTTCGTTGAGAAGTTCAGGCGGCAAAATCACAGACTGAGAAAGAAGGCTTTCTATGGCGTCTGTATAAGTTTGCATCTTCATTGTTTGAGCCGTTAACTCGCCAAGCAGAGCCGTCAACTTCTGGTGGGCATCATCCGAAATCCTCAAAGTCTTCATTTAAACACACTTCGCCAAAGTATAACTTGTGGGATAAGACTAATAAAGCTTTTTGGTATAATAAATATACAAAATACACGAGGCATAAAAATGAAGCACCACATTGGCCTAACAATAGACTCAAAACTCCTAAAAGAAATAGAAGAACTCAGAGGCAGAGAAAAACGCAGCACCTTCATAGAACACCTAATAAGACTTGGACTAAAAGCCTACATAAAAAACGAGGACACGGAAACTTTTGAAATGCGGAAAATCAGGAGCGTTTCCAAACTTTAATTTGCTATTCTATGCCCCACTTTTTGGTTATTTTCACAAGCAGGAAGATGACAAAGGCAACAATCAAGAAAGTTATAAGGCTTCC
>JARYMR010000104.1 GCA_029907045.1 Candidatus Bathyarchaeota archaeon | reverse complement strand
TCCAGCATAATCCTTTGTAAGCTCATTAATCTTGTTAACAATCATCATGACATTAACGCCCAACGGGCCTAAAGCTGGTCCTAATGGTGGACCTGCTGTTGCTTGTCCACCGCTTACAAGTAATTCCACAATTTTTCTCTCAGCCATTTTATTTTCCGCTTCCCTCAGTTTTTGTTTTTTCCACAAGCTTAACGTAATCTGAATGAACTGTTATTGGTAGGGTGAATGTTGCCTCCAGAAGTTCAAGGGTTACTTCCGCTTTACTCTTATCTATGCGTGTTATTTTTGCTCGCATTCCCTTGAAGGGTCCCCCCGTCACTTCCACAATGTCATTTTCGCTTAACTCTTCAATCACTGGTTTCCTAACAATGTATCTTTCAATTTCTGAAAAGCTTACAACTCCTGGAACCCTAGAGCGCACATGCCTTATGCCAGCTATGGCTTGCTCTACAAAATGGGGTCCTTCCGCTTCCACGAAAACGTATCCTCTCAAAGTTTCTGGAACAAGAATAGCCTTTATCGGTATGTTGCTCATTTCAATTCTTGCTGTGATTAATTTTGCCACATTTCGCTCTTGTCCGGTTGTTGTTTTTACAGCAAAAATTTTGGTGGAAAACTCTTCACTTTTCGCCATAATTTCTCCTTCTTAAGCGGCTGTTCCGCCTGGTTGCAAAATTGATGATAACAGTTTGATTACGAATCCTATTATTCCAATGGCGCCTATGCCCAAAAAGCATATTTTCAATGAGAGCCAAACCTCGCTTTTTCCAGGTTTTACTGCCAATTTTAGTGTTCTTGCAGCTTGGGATAGGAATGATCTTAAGCCCATTTTAATCGCACACTCAACATTTTAACTTTAACATAATAAACGTTACTGTAGCTTTGATACGTGTTCAAGCCGTTTCTATTAACTTTTTCTCTAAAGCGAAATAAATTAATTTTTAACGTAGCGTATGTGGTTTTTCGTTTTAAATTTTATAACGCTTAAATTTTGAAATTAAACTTCACACCCCAAATTTTAAAACAAAAAATATTATGGGGTAAAGCATGGCTGCGGATATTCCTAAAATGCCGTAGTGGAAGTATTTTTTCTCGAATACCAACTTCTCTGTATAAACGTGCAGAATGACAGGTATGTCTTGCGTGTTATAGTATTTTTTGATTTCACACTTATATGTTCCAACTTGAGCGATATCAGCGCCCCATCCATGGATTTTGGTTATGTTTTCTATAACATTCCCTTGCGGGTCGTAGGCTGTAAACCATAAATTGATAGTTTCGTTTGTTTCAAACCATAAACAGAATCTCAGAATCTCCCATTTAGTTGATGTCGGGGGGTTTAAGACTTTTCTTAGATAAGCAGATGTGTAGTCTTCATCATAGACTAATTGTGTGGAAAGTCGGCTTTCATGTATGTGCAAATAAAATGTATAAATTTGGCTATTGTTTACGAATATCGGTCCCCATATTTCTTGTGTTTCAGGTGAACGACATTCCACGTGATTAACGAGACGTAGACCTACAGCAATTAGAGCAATAACAATGATTAGGAGATAAAAGTTTATGATAAATTGTACAATTTTTGATGGCTTGCTAAAGTCTTTTCCTTGGGTCATTATTCGTTCAACTATATAATTATAAGGAAATATTTTTAGGTTTTTCGAAGAGTAGAGTTTTTAATTAAACCTTTTGAATTGAAACATGTATTTCTTGAAGCATTTGGACAAGTTTTGCTTTGTGTTCGCCCTTTATTCCTTTCCAATCTAAAATTGCATTTTCAACTTTCTCCAAAGTTTTTTGCACACATTGCCTTAAAATCTCTGCATCCACGTATGGGATGGCATATTTTGGAATCATGTGACCAAAAGCTGTTTCACTCTCTAATGCTATTCTTGTGAATTTTGAGTTATAGTGTGGTCCACCTATGCCAATCACAGCTTTAGCCTCAACCTTGCCAAAAGTGGATATGGCTTTTATTGCTGCATGGGCAATGGCTTCAGCTGCCCTCAAATCGTCCCATTGTTTCGGCGAACTTCCCAACTCAACAAACATGGCGGGCACGTTTAAGGATGGTCCATGATGGGTGCATTCATAACAAACCTCATAATCCAAACGCATCTCATCCCTAAACTGTTTTAAAGCTTTTAGGGCGTTTCTCATGGCGTTTGCTGGAGAAACAGAAACCTTTCTTGAAAGTCCACCCAATTCCGCCTCGCCCAAATTTCCAGGAGTGTGCACAGAAAGTGTTGGAGTTCCGCTTTCGCTGCTGTGCCTAGAAATGAAAACTACAAGCTCTACATCCTTGAAGAATTCTGTTATGTTTTGTGCGTATACGGATTCTTCATTTAATGTTATGAGCCTAACGGTTTTGCCGCCTATTTCGGCTTTGTAGATCGGATTTCCTTGAAAATTTTCAGCAGCCACCTCGTTAAAATTGTAGTAGTTTAGAATTTGCTTTTTAATGTTTAAGCTTGCCACATCTTTGTTTGAGGCTACAGTTAAAATAGTCATTCTACTTCCATGATTCAGAATGGTGAATGTTAAGAAAAAGGTTTCCATAAAGCTTATAATGGTTAAAATCAGTTGAACCTTAAAAGTTCAGAGAGGGTTAGGATGCACTTAATTAATTTTAAAGAATTGTCGGGTCAGCAGTTAAAAGCCATAATTGATAAGGCTATAGAAGTTAAGCATAATCCTGAAAAATATAAGGATGCTTTAGCTGGCAAATCTTTGGCCATGATTTTTCAGAAAACTTCCACACGCACAAGGGTTTCTTTTGAGGTAGCGATGACTCAGCTTGGTGGACACGCGCTTTACATTGATTGGAGGACGACAAATTTCACTTTAGCGGATGTTTATGATGAGACGCAATATTTGTCGCGTAATGTGGATTGCATAATGGCTAGATTGCTGAAAAACTCCGATTTGCAGGTTATGGCTAAAGCTTCACGAGTTCCAGTAATAAATGGATGCGATGAGAAGTATCATCCAAGCCAAGCCATAGCCGACCTAATGACCATAAAAGAGAAGAAGGGAAAATTGGAAGGCGTTAAACTTGTTTACATAGGCGCCCACAACAACGTTTGCAACTCACTCATTGAAGGATGCACAAAAACTGGCGTTAAAATAACCACTGTAACACCCATATTTAATGAGCCTTCGAGGGATGAGGAGCTTTTGGAAGAAGCGAAGAAAACTGGACTTTGGGAAACCACCTTAGACGTTAAAAGGGCTGTGAAGGATGCAGATTTTGTTTATACAGACACTTGGGTTGACATGGAATTCTTCCTTGACCCAAAATATGCTGCGGAAAAGGAGAAGCGCATCAAAATTATGATGCCCTACCAAATAAACAAGGAGCTATTAAAAGAAAGCAACGCCTACATAATGCATGACATGCCAATCCATAGAGGATACGAAATAAGCCCAGAAGTAATAGAAAGTCCAAAATCAATAATTTATGAACAAAGCGAAAATAGGCTTTATTCGGCAAAGGCGATACTGCTAAAACTATTAGGAAAATGCTAGAAGGGGTAGGGTGATCTTCGCCGTCTATAGTCCCCTATCAGTCTATTTCAAAATTAAATCAACAAACTTTTCAGGATTAAACTCTTCTAAATCTTCATATTTTTGTCCAGTTCCAATGAATAGTATGGGTTTTTTGGTTACGTAGGTTACACTTAGGGCTGAGCCTCCTTTGATGTCTGCATCCACCTTTGTTAGTATTGTTGCGTCTATGCCGACGCTTTTGTGAAACTCTTCCGCCTGCATAACCGCATCATTGCCAGTCAGCGAATCCACTGTTAGTATTGTTAGGTCTGGGTTTGTGATGCGTTTGATTTTTGCGAGTTCATCCATTAGGTTTCTGTTTGTTTGCATTCTTCCAGCCGTGTCTATTAAAACCACGTTTATTCCATGGGCTTTTGCATGGTTTATGGTGTCATAGGCAACTGCTGCTGGGTCTGAACCATACTTGTGCTTAATCATCCGCATTTCCAAACGTTTCGCATGTTCCTCCAACTGTTCTATTGAGCCAGCCCTATACGTGTCGCTGCAGGCTAGGACAACCGAATAACCTTTTTTGTTGAAGAATTTGGCGACTTTGGCTATGGTTGTTGTTTTTCCTGTCCCGTTTATTCCAACGAAAACTATGACGAATGGTTCGCCTTTCTTGCGTTTTTCTTCCACAGCTTTCAGCAAATCTATTTTGTTGTTTGTTAGCATTGTTTCTAAGAGGACTTCCCTAAGGTTTTTCTCCACTATTTTTCTACGGTCTTCCATTCTTTTTACTTGGACGCCGTCTAAGCGTTTTTCCATTTCATTGCATATTCTCTCAGCCACTGGAAAGGCAACATCGTTTTCTACAAGGCTTATTTTGAATTCTGAAAGCAATGGGCGGAGGTTTTCAGCCTTAAGCTCTGTTGTTGTAACCTTGTTTACGAGTCCTTTTAGTCCAGATTTGAGCCTTTCAAACATTTTCTGAAGCTTTCCTCTCCCTTAATTCGGCTATTAAGGTTTCAAATTTTTCTCTGTCTTCTTCGATTCTTTCAGCAACTTGGGCTAGTTGTTGCTGAAGGGAGTTTCTTGTTCTTTCTAAGTTTTCCAGTCGTTTTTTTATTATTTCTTTTGCCTCTTGCAGTGTTTTTTCTAGGGAAATTCCAGCGCCCATTCCAACGATTACTTTGTCTGGGTTTTCAAGTCTTGCTTTTATGTAAGAGTTGCCGCCTATCGGAACAAGGAGTTCAGTGTTTTCTTTTTCTTTCTCTAAACCCTCTAACGTCATGCTTGCGTAGGTTAGGTCTGTTATAACGGCGTTTACTGCATTAATTCTGGACTGTATGGTTTCTGCTGTTTGTTCCAAAAAGCGGATTTCAACGCTTAGTTTACGGAGTTCTTCTTCACTTTTGCTTGCCAACTTCCTCTTCTCCCAAAACAAGTTTTCTTAAAAGCGGATTCTCTATCTCGTTAATGGGGACTTCTTCGACTGTTAGGATTTTTATTTGGAAACGTTTAGCCCTATGTCTACTGCCCAATTCCG
>JARYMR010000103.1 GCA_029907045.1 Candidatus Bathyarchaeota archaeon | reverse complement strand
TCTTCCACTTTCTTCATTTCTTCAATTGTCATAGCTCTAATGTCATCGTAATCTCCAAAGCATGCATTGAAGATGCTAACGAAAAGCTCTTCGTCAAATCCTTCTCTGAAAGGTCTAATCTCAAGCAAGATTTTTGCTCCAAAACTTCCATTTCAATCATGAATTCACAGATTTAAACGTTACCTTTTAAATAAGTTAGAGCTTAGTAAGATTGGGAAAGAAAATGGATACAAGTTTACTTGCGCCATGCAACCTTTATTGTGGCAATTGCGCCCTTTACAGAAAAGGTAAATGTTTGGGCTGTGCTGAAGAAAGCAAAAAAGCTGAAAATGTTGGAAAAATGTTCTGCGACATTTATTCTTGTGCTAAAGACAAAAGCCTAGTTACGTGCTCTGATTGTGGGGATTATCCATGTGAAAAATATGATAAGGGAATCTTTACTGAAAGTTTCATTAAATGGGTTAGAGAGAAACTGAAAGAAAAGTGAAAGTTGTAGGGAATAAAATAATGAAATCACGTGAAAGTTTCAGTGAAAGAAAAATAATTGAAATCATAAAAACTCGCTTAGACTTGCCGAAAATGCCCATAGCCTTCGGCGATGACGTTTCCGCCTTTGACATGGGGAATGGCAAACTTGCAGTTTTAAAAACAGATATGCTTGTGGATAAAACTGATGTTCCGCCAAAAATGAGTCTTTGGCAGGCAGCCCGCAAGGCTGTTGTCATGAATATTAGCGATTTTGCAGCAAAAGGCGTTAAACCATCAGCGCTTTTGGTATCCCTTGGACTGCCAAGAAAACTGAAAGAGAAGGACGTAGAAGAAATTGGGAGCGGTTTGAATGCTGGAGCCCGTGAGTATGGCGCTTACGTTATTGGGGGAGACACAAACGAAGCCTCAGACCTTGTAATCAGCATTTCCCTCTTTGGAACAGCCAAAAAGGAAGAGATTATGCTGCGAAGTGGAGCAAAACCAGGAGACTTTGTTGCGGTTACAGGCTTTTTTGGCAAAACAGCTGCTGGGTTGAAAATTTTTGTTGACGGTTTGAAAGCACCAGCTAAAATTCGCCATGCGCTTGTGGAATCGGTTTTGATGCCAAAGGCGCGGTTGAAAGAGGGTTTAGCCCTAAGCCAAACAAAAGCGGTTACGGCATCCATAGACTCAAGCGACGGTTTAGCATGGAGCCTTCATGAAATTGCGAGGGCAAGCCAAGTTGGCTTCTTAATTGAAAAGCTTCCAATGGCCAAAGAGGCAGAAAAGTTTGCTAAAATCCATAACCTTAACCCGTTAGACTTAGCGCTTTATGGTGGAGAGGAATACGAGCTTGTTTTGACTTTGAAGCCTAAACTTTGGAAAAAGGCAGAAAAAGCAATTTTGGAGGTTGGCGGAAAACTTTTGCCCATAGGAAAGGTTACAGCTGATAAGCAAATTCTTTTGGAAATAAAGGGCAAGAAAAGCGCTATTGAACCTCGAGGTTGGGAGCACTTCAAAAGCATTAAAGGTTAATTTTGAGCCTATAAGCATAATATTTGAGTATTAATGTCTGATTTAACACGTTACCCAACAGTTAGAAAAGCATTATTCTACAAAAAATTTGCTAACGATAAGGTTAGATGCAGCCTATGTGAAAGAAGATGCGAAATTGCTTCTGGCGCCAAAGGTTTTTGTAAAACAAGAGTTAATGTAAACGGCGAATTATACACGCTTGTTTATGGCAATATAAGCGCCATTGAAAGCCGCCCAATAGAAATTAAACCCTTCTTCCATTATTGGCCTGGCTCCACAGCCCTCACATTCTCAACATGGTCCTGCAATTTAGACTGCGTCTGGTGCCAAAACTTTCACCTATCCAAGACGGAGCCAAACCCAGCAAAAGCCGCTTATTATCCGCCAGAAGAAATTGTTAAATCCGCCCTTTACAATGGCGATGCAGGCTTATGCGCAAGCTTTCAAGAACCAACACTTCTTTCTGAATGGGCAATTCCGCTATTCAGGCTTGGGAAGGAAAGGGGAATAAAATATTGCTGTTACGTTTCAAACGGCTACATAACTTTAGAAGTTCTCAAAGCGCTTTTTGAGGCTGGAATGGATGGACTAAAAATTGATGTTAAAGGGAAAACTGAAACTTATATGCAATATTGCGGAGGCGCCGACGCAGAAAAGGTTTGGAGAAATGCACGGGAAGCAAAAAATTTGGGTTTGCATGTGGAAATTTTGAATTTGGTTGTTAGAGACGTTAATGATGACGATGAAACTTTAAGATGGGTTATTGAAAAGCATTTAGAGGCTGTGGGACCAGAAACGCCACTGCATTTTACACGGTATTTTCCAGCCTACAAATTCAACAATCCACCAACAAAAATTGAAACTTTAGAACACGCCTATGAGATGGCAAAGAAGGCTGGCGTTCTATACCCATACATTGGGAATGTCAATGGGCACAAGTATGAAAACACTTACTGTCCCAACTGTGGAGAAACACTGATTAGAAGATTTGGACCACAAGTGATAACCTATTCACTTACTCCAGATAAGAAGTGTCCAAAATGTGGCACATTTATACCCATAAAAGGCAAATACACACGCTCATCCTTTTGGAGCCTATAATTATTTTTTCTTTATGGTTTCTTTTAGTGTCAAGTGTAGTATTGCGCCGATTATTCTGCCAACCATAGAAACCATGTAAACAATTTGCAATCCAACAATTAAGCCGAAGGCATCAATGGTAAAAGCGGATAAGTAACCCCCAATGAGGGAGCCGAAAAAGGAAGTCACGCCCAAAACAAGGTTGAAGACTGCTGTGAAGCTTCCACGATATTCTGAAGGCGAGATATCTAAGAGATAAGCGGTTATTCCCGCCTGTCCAAGGGCTGTGATTATGCCCCAAAAAGCGCCAATAGCTATTAGGGCGTTTATGTCTGGTGCGAACGCATAGGCTATTGGTACTGTTATTAGGCTGAATCTATAAATAATTAAGGCCTGTTTTCTTCCCATTGTGTCTGTGAATCTTCCAGCCCAACCTTGAAAGATTATGGTTAACAAAGATTGGACAACGGAAAGGAGGGCTATTTGCAGCATAGAAGCGCCTAAAACATCCACTTGTGTTCTTGGAATTAGTGGCCAGCAGATGGACATGGAAAATTCAAAGAAGCCGACAACAGCGCAATATTTTACGAAGGTGTGGCTTTTCCCTGCATATTTTAGCATGCTGAAAAAGTCTGAGGCAAATTCCCTTGTTAAGTTCAGTTTTTCGCCGCTTTTCCTCTCTTTTACATACACTATTGCTAAACATGAAGTTATGCCGCAAAGGGTTGCAATTACTAACGGCAGAAACATGATTTCTTGTGGCGTTCCTCCAACACTTACCATAAGCCAACCAGAAGCTATAGTGGCTATGAGGCTTCCAGTGGATGCCCACAGGTTTATGGTAGCGTTTGCCCTTCCAAGCTTTGATGATGGAACCAAATCGCCTATGAGCGCAGTTAAAGCGGGAGTTGCCATAGAACCCAAAATTGCTTGGATGGCGATTAATATGATGAGTTGAGTTGCATTTGCCACAAAAATCATTGGAATCCAAAGCAAAGCCATAGTTAATGTGCCTACAATTATGAAGGGCACTCTACGCTTTACCTTGTCGCTTAATCTTCCCCAGAAAACTTGCATTATGTTGTTGGATATGTTTGAGGATAATTGGTACCATCCCATTTCCGCTGATGAGGCGCCAAGTTTTACGGCATATGCTCCCATAAATGGGTTTACCATTCCAGTGCTTAGGGAATTGACTACTGAACGTATGTAAAGGGGTTGTGTAGGCTATTATTATAAATGCTGTTTTTGTTACTGCAGATGAAAAATTATACGAAAATATAAAGAGTTTGATTTTTGTCAAATTTATATCCGATTTCTAGACTATTCAACTAACACGGATTTTTCATTTCTCATACTTATATAATTATATTAACTTAGATTAAAGAAAAGAAGTCGAAAGGTTGATTAATTTGTTCTTAGAGAAAAAATATGCTAAACCTGAATACAAAACCTGATGAAAATGAGAGTAGCAGTTCTTTTCAGTGGAGGAAAAGATTCTGTAAGAACGACCCATTTTTATTTAGAGAAAGGCTACGACGTCAAATATTTAGTTACTATGCTACCAAAAAGAGAAGATTCTTGGCTTTTCCATTTCCCAAACATTCATTTGACTGAATTATCGGCAGAAGCCATAGGAATAACTCGCATCTCAAGAGAAACTTCTGGAGATAAAGAAGAAGAAATCGAAGATTTAAATGAAGTTTTAAAAAATTTGGATGTGGATGCTATAGCTTGCGGTGGAATTTTCAGTAATTATCAAAGAAAGAATTTCAAGAAAGTTTGTGAAGAGCTTGGCTTCAAATTTCTTACTCCTTTTTGGCATACTGATCCTGAGAAATTCTTGAAAGATACGATAGACTTAGGCTTTGATGTCAGGATTGTTGGAGTTTATGCTGAAGGTTTTGACGAGAGTTGGCTGGAAAGAAAATTGGATGAAAAATGTATCGAGGATTTGAAAATATTAAACAAAAAGTATGAAATCAATTTATGCGGTGAGGGAGGCGACTACGAGACTCTAACCCTAGATTGCTCTTGTTTTAAGAAAAGACTGGAGATCCTTAAAAGTACGAAGGTTTGGGAAGGTATGAGTGGGTATCTTCGAGTTGATAGAGCAAGGTTAGTGCCCAAGGAAAACGTTTAATTAATAAATTATAGTCTATAATTTATATACAATATTTTGAATTAAAAATATAAAAAAATGGGAATTGGTCAGAGTTTTGTACTCCTCATCTCTTTTGATGTTCTCTTCATTTTTACATAAACGATGATAACACCAACGACAACTCCGATAGAAATTATAGTTGCATAGACGATCCAGTTGTTTTGAGGTTTCGGAATCTTCTCTGTCTCTAAGTGAAGAATCACATTTTGGACGGAACCGTTCAGTCTCCATTCGTAAGTCACTAATTCTTCTCCTTTTTCTATCGTGTAGCCTCTGGGAGTGATGTTTGTTGGTTTTATTATGTATTTGTACTCTCTGAGTGTCTGGTTCCAAATGAAGACTCTAATTAATCCTTGACCGGTAATTGATCCATCG
>JARYMR010000102.1 GCA_029907045.1 Candidatus Bathyarchaeota archaeon | reverse complement strand
CGCCTATATGGGCTATACGCTAAATTATGCAGGCTACGATTGCTTAGCAATAAACGCCCTAGTAAAGGCGGGAATAATCGAAGCCTTCGGAAAACCCTTGGGAGTAGGCAAAGAAGCAGACGTTTACGATGCCCTAAACCCGAAAGGCGAAAGAATCGCCGTAAAATTCCATAGGCTTGGAAGAATAAGCTTCCGCCAAACAGTAAGAAAAAGAGGCTACACAACAGAACACGCCAACTGGCTTTTTCAGTCCAGACTCGCCGCAGAAAAAGAGTTCGAAGCCCTAAAACATGTTTTTCCCCACGGCGTTGCGGTTCCAAAACCCATAAGCCAAAACCGCCATGTCCTAGTCATGGGAATGATTGAAGGCGCAGAACTCGCCGAATACAAGGAAATTCCAAAACCAGAAAAAGTTCTAAAAGAAATATTAAGGAATATTAGAAAAGCCTATTTGAAAGCTGGCGTAATCCACGCAGACCTAAGCGAATACAACGTCATCTTAAAGCCTAACATGCACATATTAATCATAGACTGGCCCCAATACGTTAAAAAGGAGCATCCAAACGCCCAACAACTCCTAACAAGAGATGTCAAAAATATTCTGGAATTTTTTAAGCGCAAACATATGGTGAAAGCAAAACTGAAAGAAGCGCTTGAATATGTGATTGGAAAAAGCAGAAGCATAAGCCTTTAATGCATGTCAAGCACAATGTAGAGAATGTTGTTTCCCCGCAATAAGACATTCCCATAGTTTGTGATTAACTGGTCTTCTCGGCATTCTGTTGCCCCTTCCAAAAGAATATTCATGTGCCCATCACACTTAATCATCTTCCCCTTATACTCGCAACCATTTTTCAATACTACGGCAATATTGGCATTTAACTGCTTAACAAGCACATTTAATGGTTTCTTGCTAGGCTCCATGACAGCACCAGATTATTTACCTTAATACTCATATCCAAAACCACCAAATATAAAAGTTTTATGAAAAACTATTCCAAAAAATAAGGCAAATTAACTGTGCTTCAATTTTCTGAAGCTTTTTCCACAAAGACTTATTTAGAAAACCTCAAATTCCAAAAAAGAATATTGCATAAGGAGGAAAACATTATGCATGAAGTATGCATTGACGGAGAAACCTTAACTATTGAAGACGTTGTAAAGGTTGCAAGAGAAAACGCAAAAGTCGTAATACCAGAAAAAGTAAAAGCGAAAGTGAAGAAAGGCCGAGAAGTTTTGGAAAAACTTGTCAAAGAAGGACAGATAATTTACGGCGTCAGCACGGGCTTCGGCGCCTTAAGCAACAAAACCATCACGCCTGAAGAAAATAGAAAACTGCAAACAAACCTTATCAGAAGCCACTCCACAGGCGTTGGAAAAACTTTAAGCACAGAAATCGTCCGCGCCCTAATGCTATTACGGGCGAATACTCTTGCTAAGGGGTATTCTGGCATACGCTTAGAAACACTTGAAACAATAGTGGAAATGCTAAACAAAAGGGTGCATCCAATAATCCCAGCAAAAGGCTCTGTAGGAGCAAGCGGAGACCTAGCCCCATTATCGCATATGAGTTTGGTGCTTATAGGCGAAGGAAAAGCCGAATACAAAGGAAAAGTGATGAATGGAAAAGAGGCAATAGAAGAAGCTAACATAAAACCTATTCAACTAGAATCTAAAGAAGGCATAGCCCTCAACAACGGCACCCAACTGATGACAGCCATAGCCGCACTAACAGTTTATGATGCTGAAAATCTAATTAAAACGGCGGAGATTGCAGCCGCCTTAAGCCTTGAAGCATTGCTCGGCGTTTCTGACGCCTTTCACGAAAAAATCCACAAAGTAAGACCTCATACTGGACAAGCTATAACAGCAAAAAACATAAGAGAAATGATTATTGGAAGCCAACTCACCCAAACAGGAAAAGAAGCTTTTGAAAAACTGAAGCGTCCTCACGACCCCTACAGCCTAAGGTGCACACCGCAAATTTTGGGGGCTGCAAGAGACGCCCTAGCCTACACAAGAAAAGTTGTGGAAATAGAAATCAACTCAGCCACAGATAATCCGCTAATCTTTCCCGAAGAAGAACTTTGCCTTTCTGGAGGAAACTTCCATGGACAGCCAATATCTCTTGCCATGGACATTCTTGGAATAGCCCTAACCATCGTTGGCAACCTTTCAGAAAGAAGAACCGCTAGACTTCTCGACGAAAAACTCAACAATGGCTTACCAGCCTTCCTACTCCCACCAGAAACAAAAACAGGACTAAACAGCGGCTTAATGACCCTACAATACACTGCAGCTGCTCTTGCTTCGGAAAACAAGGTTTTAGCCCATCCAGCCTGCGTAGACTCAATTCCAACATCAGCAAACTTCGAAGACTTCGTAAGCATGGGAACAACAGCAGCCCAAAAAGCCATGCAAATCCTAGAAAACACTGAATATATAATAGCTATAGAGCTTCTCTGCGCAACCCAAGCAATAGACTTCCGCGGACCAGAAAAACTCGGAAAAGGAACAAAAAAAGCCTACACCACAATAAGAAAAAACGTTCCACCACTAAAAGAAGACAGGGTACTAAGCAAAGACATAGAAAAAATCAAACAAATAATCAAAAAGGCACACTTATAAAAAGAGACACATAATTAATGATGAACAGAATTTGAATTCATGTAGAATGAAAACGGGTGTTAGTTATGAGTGAAGTAAAGAAGTGCCCCAAATGTGGTGGAGAAATGTTGGAAGGACTATTGTAGGGATACCTTGCACCAGTTCAATTTTCAAAGTCTTTAAGTCGTTGGCTTTTTCGCACCGAGAATTGCAAAGCATACGCCTGTAAAGAATGCGGGTATATAGAACTATATCGTATCCCCCGAAAAAAAGAAAGTTAAAGCAATGGTGAGACGATTTAAATCTCAATTCCTCGAGGAAGCTACTAACCTGCAAAAATCATCAGCCCTACTCTGAGCACTCAATTAAAACACTCCAACTATCAAGAATCTTCTCCTCACCAAAGCAACCTTCTTAGACACGAAATTCCCGTCTAGAAAAATCTTCTAGAAAAATCTTCTAGAAAATTCTCATATAAATTTATTCCAAATTCAAAAAACTTTTTTAACTCTTGAAATAAAATGTAATTGTGCTATCAATTTGATTAACGGTTCTTTAAAAATTGAAGGTGAGAAGAACCGAAAGTAAGGAGGTGAAAACGAATGGAAAAAGCAATTATAAGGAAAATAGCAATGTTATCTGCAGTTTTGATGATGGTGCTAACTGGGATTTATGTTGCCTATGCAACAAAAGAAACCACTACCGATGGGCGTTATAGGGGGTTAGTCTATTATGCATTTCTTTATCAAGGCGAGCCTGCCAAATGGTATTATCCTGAGGAATTAGGAATCTTTGAAATCAATGATTTTGAGGCTGGTGAAACTGCCACTTGGCTTCAAGTAGGATCAACCGAAGAGTGGTCAGAAGTTGAAAATCTGATATTTAAATGGGAACGCAATGGGAGATTCTACCAAATCTCTTACCTTAATGTTACTCCTGGTCAACCGCAGCCAGTCAGCTATCTTGTTATTGGAGGAGTAAGAATCGCTGGTGGCTGGTGTTTTACAGGAGTATTTGGAATACTATATTGGAGGAGAAAAGAATGAAGAATGCAATTTTAATTCTCGCTTTGTTAATGCCATTTACCTGCGGATATCTCATTCCAGTTTCCGCCCAAATACCTACTTGTGTTGAAGATTTTCAAATTACATACGGTTCACCAGCCGACCAGCCACCATTCTCGCGTCAGTTAATTGCACAAGTGAAAGTTATTTGAATACTACAAATCCGTATGCCCAATATCCTGAAGAAGGCGCAATGAGCGAACTCGACGATTACGAAGGAGACAAACCAGTTTATGTGCTGGTCTTTGGCGACGAAGAAGAGAGGGATGTATGGCGATCTTCCTATTCTTGGAAGGATTGGGCTTCGCTTCAAATTGAAAGAGGCGATGAAGCATTGGTGGCAAACTTTGATATTGACCTAAGAATCTTGGGCTTCTTAGAATGGGATAGTGACGATAGTAAAACATCAATGTATACCCTTTGGGATGAATTGGCAGAAGAAACCGGAACCTATCTCGGTCAATGGTACAATGGAGAACATTGGCAAAACTATGTTGACGCAATCATTGGCATTACTTTTCAATCAACACCCGCCGATTCACTACCCGTTCTTGGTCTATCGCCATGGCCAGAATATTTAGACCAAGGAAAAACTTTCATCTTGCTAAAATGGCCAAATACCTACTGGGAAGATGACAATCTTGTACAGCATGAGGTTAGTCATCTCTTTTATGCTGACGACCACCTTAAAAACGATCCAACTTGCTGTGTCATGGCTACTCACACTCATTATCTGAATTTTATCGGGGAGGATGGCTACTTGTTTGTGGTATTTAGGGATGTTCTTTGTGCTTTTATTTCTTATGATTGGTGTACAAGTTGCGATAATGTAATAAACGCCTACAAACTTATGTACCAATTTGCCCCTCAAGAAAACCTATTAATTCTCCGCCACAAAGACCCATGCTATCCAAAATGTTCCTTCTTAATCGTCAACTTCACTGAGCTGATTGAGCCCGGCTGTATAACATTCGACTCAGCCGCTACTTATGTATTCGAAGTTTGTGACGTCCACGTTGGCTACGAATTTAATTATTGGTTAGTTGATGGTTGGCAAAAAGTTTCTACCCCTCAATAGCAATCGAGATTACTGGCAAAAGAACGTTAGCAGCCTACTTCAAGCAACGCCCAGGTGGAGGTAACTGGGAACCAAAACCAATTCCCTATTAAACTTTCCTTTTGAGTATCACATTGATGCAAGGCCCTTAGCGAAATGCTTTGGGCATTTTTATTTTATTTACATTCTCCATTCTCAAAGTCGTATGGCTTGGCATACGAGATTCTTTTATATTTGTAATACAAGCAGTACGATTGTGATTTAAATGGGAAGTTTTTAGAGAAGCTAAAGCTTTAGGCTTAAATGTTTCTAAAATAGCAGAAAATGCCTTAAAAGAAGCTATCAGACGTTTAAAAGGTGAAAATTTAGGAAATATCTCTAATTCTCAGAGTTCTAAAAATTGTGGGGTGATCGGGCGGGATAGATAAAAATTTACGTTTAA
>JARYMR010000101.1 GCA_029907045.1 Candidatus Bathyarchaeota archaeon | reverse complement strand
CTGCCCAAAGTGGACCTACCAGCACTCCAAGTATGGCGTTTATCATGTGCTGTGCTGGATTAGCCTTTGTTCCGAAAGCGTAAAACCATGTGAATGGTGAAATGGCTGTTCCTAAAGCGGAGAAAACTATTACTAAGGCTAGCTTTTTAATGTGCGCTTGATTCACCTTCGGCTCTCCCTTGCAATTTTAACAGCAAACTCAGCTAGTTGGTGAGCGCTTTCGCCAAAAATTACTATCATGGGTTCTTTTCCGATGTCGCCTTTGTGGTAAATCACGTCTGGAGCTTTTCCAATTTTCTTTATGGCTTCCTTTACACCCCATGGGATAGTCATTCCCTCAACCTTTTTGATTCTCTCTGGCTCTTTTGTGCGGTTATAGAAAGAGATTACCATTTTGTGCTTTTCTAAAATTTTTAGAATTTCTTCCGAAAATTTCAGGTTTATTGCCGCCCTTTTATTCATATCATGCCTAACAATTTCAAGCAAGTATTTGGCTAGATGGCTAGAAGCGCCGAATTTTGGATTTCCAACAGCCTTAACGCCTTCCGCTGTTTTTACCATTCTGCCTTCTATGGCGGCTACATCTTCAATACTTTCTGAATAGGGAATAGCCATGGCGACGTTCATGCCAACTTCTGGAACAAGCATGGCAATTTCAGAGTTTGCTTCAAGCAAAGCCTTAGCCTTCTCCAGATTCTGCAGAACATAATATTTTGAGGCTTCACGATAAAGATGCGCCATAGGATTTACTGGACCATAACCCTTTCCAATTTCTAAACCGAACCTTATGCTCAAAGTCACAAGCTTTTTAGCGTTTTCAACAGCAGTTGGAATATCCGTTTTTTTGGCGAGTTCCGCAGCAATAGCGGCGGAAAAGCTGCATCCAGTTCCATGGGTGGTTTTTGAATCAACCCTTGGAGCGCTGAACTTTCTAATTTTGCCCTCATAATAAAGGATGTCTGTTACCTCCTTCCCTTCTAAGTGTCCGCCCTTAATCACTACAGCCTTCGGTCCCATCTTAGAAATTTTCTTTGCTGCAGTTTCAGCCTTCTTCGAATCATCGATTTCCATTTCCGAAAGTTTTTCAGCCTCAAACTTGTTTGGAGTTATAACTGTGGCTAAGGGCAGCAAATGATTTTTTAGAGCGTTTATGGCTTCTGGTTTAAGCAGTGGCGCTCCAGATTTTGCAATCATGACTGGGTCAACAACTAATGGAAAATCGTATTTTGAAACTTCTGAGGTAACAACCTCGATTATTTCCCATGTGTGAAGCATTCCAGTTTTTCCAGCATCTATTCCAAAATCTTCAGCCACAGCCTTAATCTGTTCGCGGATAATTTCTGGTTTCAAGTCTTCAACAGTCTTGACGGAATAAGTGTTTTGGGCGGTAACGGAAGTGATTGCTGTTGTGCCATGAACGCCTAAAGCTGCAAATGTTTTAAGGTCTGCTTGGATTCCAGCGCCTCCTCCAGAATCGCTTCCGGCAATTGTTATTGCCACTGGAATTTTGCCATTAGCTTTCCTTATTTCAAACATTTCAAATCACCTTCTCTAAAACATAAAGTGTAATGGCTGAAATTATGAAGGATGGTATGCTTGAACCCCACATGGTATAATTGTAGAATATGAAGTACACGATTACTCCTATAAACCAGGAAATTATGGGTTTAACCCTTAAACCTTTACTCGTAGAATAAAATTCTTCTAAACTATAAGCTCTTTTTCTAATTAGGTAGAAGTCCACGGCAAGGACGCCTAGCAAAGGCACAAAAACAGCTCCTATATACAATAAGAAGCCTTCATAGGCTGTTTGCCATTCGGTAGGCATCAAAGCCGCCAATAAAACACTAACAACAGTTATTGCAGCAACAATTTTTAGTTGTTTAGTCTTTGGCGAAATATTTTGTATGGAAACCGCTCCAGAATATATGTCTGCAAAACAATTATCAGTTTCATCCACCAAAAGCAAAGTCAAAGCCAAACCTCCAAAAGTCATGGAAGCTATGGAGTAAATTATGCTTTCTCCAGGATAAGCCAAAACAAGCAAGGCGCCTAAAGCATAAAACCAAGAATTTGCAAAAGTATATCCAGAAAGGGTTCCCAGAAAAGCGTCCTTTTCACTTTTTGAAAACCTATTATAATCTGATATTAAGGGCCACCATGATATTGGCATTGCAATAACAAGGTCTAAGGCAAGTGGTATAGATAAAGAGCCATCTCCAGCAGATGCGAAAAGTTGGGGGAATTTTGAAAGAACTATGTAGGTTATATATATTGCGGTTCCATAAGTGAACCAAATGGCAAACTTTTCTAGCCAGTGTCTCACAACAATTAAGGGTCCTCCAACGCATAATAGAAAGCACCAAACTGCAAAAACTATAATCCAGAAGTGTAGGGTGTATGGACCTAAAAATGAGCCTGTAATCCTTATGGCGGAATTTGCCATTATTATTATTTCGAAGGATGCCCATCCAATAAGCTGAATCACATTAAGTATTGTGGGAACAAAAGAGCCCTTTAATCCCAAAACAGCTCTTAAACTCACCATTGTTGGTATGCCATATTTGCTTCCCAAACCCCCAGCTAAAGCCAACATCAACGAACCAACCAAAGAACCCAAAACAGCCACAATAACTGCTTCAACCAAAGACAAGCCGGGAACAAGCAAACCGCCAGCTTGAAGTACAAGCAAACCCACAGCCAAACTAGACCATAAAATGAAATAATCAAACAATCCCAAAATCTTCTTTTCCGATGGAACTGGGTCTGCTCCCCATTCTGGAGGCAGCTTAAAGCCAAATTTCTTTTTACTTTCTTTCACGGTTTTCCCTCCGCCGGTATTACCCGGATCAGGTTCTAGGGGTCGACGGCTTTCAGCCGCCCTCTCAGCCGGGTCACAACCCAGCTCCCCCAAACCCTTGGGTGGGGTAATTGTTATTTACTTGCGTATATATTTTTCCTAAAGTTAATGGCTACTGGGATGTTGCATATGAAGTCTTTGCCTAAAGAATTCAATCCTTTGGAAATTGAGAGGAAATGGCAAGAGAAGTGGGAGGAGATGGGTGTTTACCGTTTTGACTGGAAGAATAAGAAGCGTCCAGTCTTTAGCATTGATACTCCTCCGCCTTATCCTTCTGGCGAATTTCACATGGGTTTAGTCTTGAATTGGACTTACTTTGACATAGTAGCCCGCTATAAACGCATGAGGGGCTATAACGTTTATTTTCCTCAAGGTTGGGATTGCCATGGCTTGCCGACGGAAGTGGAGGTGGAAAAGAAACATAAAATAAAGAAGACGGACTTGCCGCCAGACGAGTTTAGAAAACTCTGTGAAGAGCATGTGGAGAAGTATATTGGGCTTATGAAGGAAGCCATCACTAGGCTTGGCTGTTCCATAGATTGGACAACAGAATATAAGACTATGGATCCGGACTATTGGAGGCGCACCCAATTCTCCTTTGTTCTGTTATATAAGAAGGGTTTCATTTACCGTGGAACACATCCAGTGAATTGGTGTCCAAGATGTGAAACAGCCATTGCTGATGCTGAAGTGGAGTATGGAACAAGAACAGCCAACCTACATTTTATCAAGTTTAAGCTGGAGGATGACGGTTTCTTAACAATAGCCACAACAAGGCCGGAGCTGATTCCAGCATGTGTAACGGTTGCCGTAAACCCCCACGACGAACGCTATAAACAGTATGTTGGCAAAAAGATTCATGTGCCAACAACCAACCGTACTGTGGAAATAATCACGGATGAGCTTGTTGAACCCGAATTCGGAACAGGCGTGGTAATGATATGCACTTATGGGGATAAGGCTGACGTAAAAAGCGTTGTAAAACATAACTTGCCAGTCATAATATGCATAGACGAAAAAGGACGAATGACAGAGAACGCTGGAAAATACACTGGATTAACCATCGAAGAAGCGAAAAAAGCTATCATAGAAGATTTGAAAAAGGATGGACTGTTAGAAAAAACCGAAACACTCACACAGGAAGTTGGCGTATGCTGGAGATGCCATACGCCCATAGAGATTCTTGAAAGAGAACAATGGTTCATGAAAACCCGCATACTCACGGAAAAGCTGGAGAAGAATGCTTTAGAGGTTAAGTGGTACCCAGACTACATGAAATATCGCCTAATAAACTGGGCAAAATCCCTCGACTGGGACTGGGTAATATCCCGCCAAAGAGTCTTCGCAACACCCATACCAATATGGTACTGCCAAAACTGCGGCGAAACAATCTTGGCAGAACCAGAATGGCTACCCATAGATCCAAAAATAGAAAATCCAAAAATTGCGAAATGTCCAAAATGCGGCTCAAACAAATTCAAGCCTGAAAAGGATGTTTTGGACACATGGTTTGACTCCTCAATAACATGCGCAGTTCATGCAGGTTGGCCAGACAAGAAGGACTGGCGGAGACTTTTCCCGGCTGATATGCATCCATCCGGTGTTGACATTATCCGCACATGGGCCTACTATTTGATGGTTAGACACCTCGCTTTATTTGATGAAAAACCCTACAAGAGTTGCCTAATCAATGGTATGGTTTTGGGAACAGACGGGCGGATGATGCATAAGTCTTTAGGCAATTATGTGCCTTCCCTAGAAGTTTTTTCAAAATACGGCGCAGACGCAACAAGACAGTGGGCTGCTGGCGGCGGAGCCACAGGTTCGGATGTTCCATTTCGCTGGTCTGATGTGGATTATGGTAGAAGGTTTTTAACTAAATTGTGGAATGCTGCACGGTTCACCAGCACCCAATTAAAGGATTATAAAGTGGAAGAAAGGGGTGATTTGCAACTTTTGGACAGATGGATTTTAAGCAAGCTGGAGAAGGTCACGCAAAAAGTTACAGAAGCCTTAGAAAATTGCCAATTCAACATAGCCCTAGAAGAAATTCGTAACTTCACATGGCACATTTTCTGCGACCAATATATTGAAGCCGTAAAGGATAGACTTTATAAACCAGAAATTTACGGAGAACAAAAAAAGAAGGCTGTCCAATTCACCCTCTACAATGTTTTATACCGCATAATCCAACTACTAGCGCCCATAACGCCCCACATAACAGAGGAAATTTACCAAACAATATACGCTGAAAACATAGGACAAAAAAGCCTACAATTGACCCCTTGGCCAGAGACCAAAAGAGAAAATATGGATGAAAAAGCTGAAAGAAAGGGCGATTTAGTAATGGCTTTGATAACCGAAATCAGAAGAGAAAAGGCTGAAAAAAGGAAGCCCCTAAACACGCCGATT
>JARYMR010000100.1 GCA_029907045.1 Candidatus Bathyarchaeota archaeon | reverse complement strand
TATTGGTGTCTTCGGCAACAATGATGGCGATCGAGAGCTCTTGAAGAAAAGATTCAGCGAAAACGAAAGCTTGGATATGCGTGGGAACTTCGCTGAAGTGGCTGTTGATGGGCTTAAAATTGCGTTGTTGCATGGAACTGAAGAAGAATTGTTGAGGGCTTTGATTGATAGTGAAAGTTTTGATGTTGTGGTCCATGGACATTCTCACACGGCAGGAGTTTACAGGAAAGGCAAAACGTTGGTTGTTAATCCCGGAGAGCTTTGTGGATATTTGACTGGGAAATCAACGATTGCTTTGCTTGACACGATGAAGCGTGAAGCCAAAATAATCCAACTATAAACTGAGAGATTCTGTGAAATTTTGCTCTCTGCAGAGGTATACCCCCCTTATATATAGGTTGAACCATGTTGAGACTTTAGGGTAGGCTTTTTAGAACCAGTCTAGTGATGTCATGAAGAATTTGTCGCCGTAGGCTTGTTTTATTGAGGCATTCGCTGTTAGAGGTTTCGCCATGAGAACAGAGTGGCTTTCTCTGCGAATCATGTAGCCATGAGATTCGTAAAATCGAAGCAAAGCGTTGTCTATAACAATCCTATCGTAGACCACGTCTCTGGCTTGCTGTTCGATTTGGCTAACTAACCTTTCCATATCCTTCGCGGTCAATGCAATAAGTTCTCTAATCCAAATTCCTTCGCGGTCTTTTCTGAAAATTGCGTATCCTTTTTCGCTAAAAATGCATTGCTTAGCAGTTATTCGCTCTCCTTTCTTGAGCATTTTCAAATGTTCTTTGTCGCGAATTACAAAGCCAGTTTTGTCCCTTGCGAATTCATTGCATATTTTTAAGATTTTGTCGAAATCAAACTTTGCAGTTTCTTTCGCTATAGAGCGCTCAGATTTTTTATGTGCAACTACCTTGTAGGCGCTTGGGTATTGGATAACGTCAAAGTAGCCGAGTTTTTCATAAAACGCGTGGGCTATGAGAGCCTTGCTTGTCGTCAAAAAAGAAAATCGGAAACCTTTCTCAGCAAAATACTCATGGGCTCTTTTCATTAACGCCGTGGAAACTCCTTTCCGCGCATGGCTTGGCAATGTGGCGACACCATAGATTCCGCCAACACGCTCTACGCTTCCATCCGTCGTCCGAGTAGACAAGTGCATGACACCAACGAAACCAACTGGCAAATCATTTTCCACTGCACAGAAACCGACGGGACTGTCTCTCGACCTTGGGTCGCTTTTAATAAAATCTTCAAATGTTCTCTGGTTGAATGGCCAGCGAAAGGCGTGGTCCATCAAGGGCAAGAGTTCGTTTTTTGATGTTAAGTCTCTGTAGGTTACAATCTTCACTATGTTTTCTCCTCTTGCTCAGAATTGAACACTTACGTATGATAAAAATGTTTAAGTTTAAAGTTAACTCTTGTTGTATGGCGCTCTTTTCTGGTTTGCCAGTTTAAACAGTTCAGTTAATTCTTTGTCATTTGCTCCCTTTCTAATGGGCGTTAGGATATCTACAAGATTGCTATTCCTCATTAAGCATGGCTTTAGTTTTCCATTGCTTGTCACGCGCAATCGTGTGCAGTGCATACAGAAACTTGTATTTTCCAGTGGATGCACAACTTCTACCTTTGCGCTTGGCAAGTGGTAGACACGGCGGTTTTGCATGTATTGCCTAACCTCAACGTTTACCGCCTTTTCTTTCAGCATCACTTCGTACTCGTCTAAGGATTTATGATTTGCAGCGTAGTACGCGTCGTCAATGTTTACTGGTTCAAGTTCAATAAGCTGCAAAATTGCTCCGGTTTCGCTGGCAAACTCAATCATTTCCGTAACTGCACAATCGTTTACGCCTTTCAAAACAAGCATGTTAAGCTTAACTGGATAAAATCCAACTTTTACAGCGGTTTTAACACCTTCCACAACATCTTCTAATCTGCCACCCGTTAACTTGCAATAAACTTCTTCATCTAGTGTTGGAAGACTAATGTTTAAGCGTTTCAAGCCATTAGCATGGAGTTTTTCAGCTAAAGAAGCAAGCAATGTCCCATTAGTAGTCATGGAAAGGTCCGTTAAACCCTGTATGGACGCGATGCCCTTGACAATTTCTGTTATGTCCTTCCGCATCAGCGGTTCTCCGCCCGTAAGCTTCACTTTTGAAACACCAAGCTCCACAGCAATCCGCACAATGCGGACAATCTCTTCAACCGTCATTTCTTCGGCAGAATTAACATTTTTTTCTTCGCCTTCCATGTGGCAGAATTGGCAACGCAGATTGCAACGCCTAGTGACGGCTAAGCGTAAGTTGAATAGTGGGCGTCCATAATTGTCTGTTAGCACCATCGTTATTCCCGCGCATGCTTAACGATGTCAGCAACTTTCAACAATATAAAATTTGCTTGGAAATTAACCATTATTTTAGACCAAATCGACAAAGTTTAATATTTATCAAATAATTAAATTATTGGTGAACATAATTGATAGAAGTTTTTGTGCGTTCCCATTCCTCCTACCCCGGCGACATAGGTTTCGCCAGAGAAATGTCTACACATATAATTTGTCTCCCAGAAACAGCTACACGAGCAAGCGAATTATTTTCTTCCAAGTTCAAAGGACGCATACTTTCCCAAGAAGATAACACCGTTTTAGAACAAGCATTACTAGTGGCTAACAAAACTAAACAAAAAATAATAGTATATGATGTTTCACGAATGACTGACAAACTTAAAGCGCTAAAGCGTGGAATTCGAAAAACACCAGCAGTCATAATCAATGGAAAAAGATACGAAAGAGTAGAAGAAATCCAAGAAGTATTGCAAACAATCTCCTAGCAAACCAAATCTGTAAAAGGCTAATTTCAAGCTCGTTCGCGCACATGCTTCAATACGTGAGGGGCTTCAGGCAAAATAAGCTCTTTAACGCAAAGCTGCACTGCATCTGGCGAGCCTGGGATGCAGAAAAACGCTTTGCCTTTTGCGACCCCAGCGATTGCGCGAGACAAAATTGCAGCAGAACCTATTTTCTTAAAGCTTAAAAGTCTAAAAATTTCGCCAAACCCGTGCAGAACCTTCTCTAAATATGGTGAGACCGTTTCAATTGTTATGTCTGAAGGAGCTATACCTGTGCCACCACAAAATATGACAGCGTCTAAATCTGTAGAAGCCAAAACTTGCTTCACGCCCTCTTCAACCGAAGATTTATCGTCTGGAATCAGCTTTCTAAAAGCTACTGTGTGCCCAGCGTTTTTCAGCATAGACTCAATTAAGTCACCAGAAACATCTTCAAACTTCTCGCTCTTTTTCAATTTTTGATAACGCGACGTGCTACATATGAAAATGCCAAATTTCAGCTTCCCAGGCGCTTCAGCCTTATGCCTTCTTACGCTTTCGCTCACTTGAAACTCCTTCCTTGATTTTCTTTACCACACAAACATTCTCAATACGCGTATGCGGATACTGTCCTTCCGTGTCCTTTTCGTATTGTTTAACCATATCCCAGATGGTCAGAAGACTGGTAGCAACGGCGACGAGAGCTTCCATTTCAACGCCAGTCTGAGCTTTTGTCTTAACAGTAGAAGTAACCCGCACAGTATTCCTGTTCAAAATTTCTGTTTCAATTTCTACGTTTGTTAAGGGTAGCGGATGGCAAAGCGGAATCAGAGCACTCGTGTTTTTGGCAGCCAGAATTCCAGCTATTTTTGCTGTGTAAAGCGGGTCTCCTTTTGCAATCTTTCCTTCTTTAATTAACCGTACAGTTTCTGCTTTAAGTCTAATAGTTCCGGTTGCTGTGGCTTCGCGAAAGATTTCGGGCTTATCCGAAACATCAACCATTGACATGCTTTTTCCTCTTTTATGCATGTTCAGTTTTAAAGTTTGAAAGAGAAAGCTGTTTCTGTTCTGTCTTGTTTTCGGCCAAATTAGGCTGTGAAGAATGTTTGTTTGAGAGGATTTTTAGGCTTTCCTCTTGGAGTTCTCGCATGATTTGTTTCATTTCGTCAACCTTCTTCTCTAAAGCGATTAATGCGGCTCTAAAATCGTCAATACGTCCTAAGACATATTTGATGAGGGGTTGAACATCTTCTTTTGCTTGTATGCTTATGACGGAACCTTTCGTTTCAGAAGCTTTTTTGTAAGTTATTATAGCGTCTATGAGCGGAGATGGATTATCCCTAACCTCACGCATGAGAAAAAGTAAATCTGAACCGTCACTCAAAGCCTTCCTCAATTGTTCATAAGCCAAACGCGAGTTTGCAAGCGGCTCTTGAGTGTTTTGAAGGAGAATTTCTTTAAAGTTTATCAACGTTTGAATTAGGTTTTTACATTTTAACTTGATTGTTGGCACCTTTTCCGGTTTCAGAACAAGCATGAGTTCTTCGCTACTTGTTGCCAAATCTTTCATACGGTTAACGCCATTTTCAGTTTTCGTAAGCAGTTCAGAAGGAGGAAGTTTCTCGGACACGACACCGCTAGCTATTTCGCTGGCAACCTTCTGCAACACTTCTTCAAACTCTCTTATTTTTTCTTCAAAATCCTCTTTAAACAAGCTTTCTCACCACTATTCATTTGTGCGCTCCCAAACTTCAATAAGATTCTGCACCACTTTAGCCTTAGGCGAATTTTCATTAAACCTGTACAAGCGTATTCTTCCAAACACTTTATGCTTGACAACACCTTCGTCTTCCAAAACTTTCAGATGCCTACTTGTCATATTATAGTTGACGCCAAGCCTACGTGCAATTTCAGAAACGTTAAGCTCGCCTACTTGCGCAAGAATCTTCAGAATCTTCATCCTAAGCTTAGAAGAAAAAACATCCTCTACATCCATGAAGCATTCACGCTTTCTCTTTTTCAATAATAGCACTTAATTCTTTCTCCAAATCCTCAGCGGAAATCTTAGGCAAACAAATAAGCGTGGTCCTCCCACGGGAGCCAACAGTCGAAACTTCCGTCTTTACCACGCCCAAAGAAGAAAGAGTTTGCAAGTGCTTCCATAATTGCGTGTGACTATGCACTCTCTCATTAAATTCTTCACAAACAACCGCATAGAATTGTTCAGCTTCAGAAAGCGAAATGTAAGCTTTATGATTCTCCTTGAAACATCTAGCAATCCCAAGCAAAAGGAGCTTTTCATGAAAACCTAAAGCAGCTAATTCGCTTTTTCGCATGGCTGGAACCACGCTTGAAACCGCCTTGCGAACACAGTCAGGCGTGACAGAGTCCAATCCGTCCGCGTCTGCGTATTTTCCAGCTCTCCAGAGCAAATCAATACCGAAACGTGCGTTTCCGCCTTCGGAAGATGCAAGTTCAGCCATT